>NZ_JAIQXV010000019.1 GCF_020166415.1 Deinococcus multiflagellatus | reverse complement strand
AAGGCCCCTTGAGGCAACCCTCTGGGGCCGATCAGACAGTCGCACCGCTTCTTGACGTGCTTCTCATGGGGCAGGTGGGGCCGCCGTCTACCCTTCATGACTGGCCCGCACACGCGGCGGGCCGGGCAGGAGCGGGCACCCGGTGCCCCCCGCCACCACACCGCACACCCCACACGGAGGAAGAGGCTCATGACGACCTTGGCCATGCCGCATACGGAGAAGGGACACCGGCGCCTGGGCGCCCACCTGCTTCCCGGAGAGAACAGCACCCGCTTCAGTGTCTGGAGCACCCGCGCCCACACGGTGCAGGTGCGCCTGAATGGACAGACCCTGCCCCTGCAGCCGCAGGGCGAGGGCTACTTTGAAACCACCCTGCCCGTGGGGGCCGGCGCCCGCTACCAGTTTGTGCTGGACGGTCAGGCGCTGCCCGACCCCTACGCCCGCTTTCTGCCGGACGGCGTACACGGCGAGGCCGAGGTCGTGGACCTGCAGGCCTACCCGTGGCAGCACCAGGACTGGGCGGGGCGGCCCCTGCACGACTGCGTGTTTTACGAGCTGCATGTGGGCACCTTCACGCCCGAAGGCACCCTGAAGGCCGCTGCCGAGCGCCTGCCCGAACTGGCGGCCCTGGGCGTGACGGCCGTGGAACTGATGCCCCTGGCCGCCTTTCCCGGCCAGCGCGGCTGGGGCTACGACGGCGTGGCGCTGTACGCCCCCTTTGCGCCGTACGGCCGCCCCGAAGACGTGATGGCCTTTGTGGACCGCGCGCACGGCCTGGGGCTGGCGGTGTTTCTGGACGTGGTGTACAACCACTTTGGCCCGGACGGCAACTATCTGTCGGCCTACAGCCCGTCGTACTTCACCGAGCGCTTTCACACCGCCTGGGGCCAGGGCCTGGACTACGCCGAGCCCCACATGCGCCGCCTGATCACCGACAACGCCCGCATGTGGCTGCAGGACTACCGCTTCGACGGCCTGCGGCTGGACGCCACCGCCTCTATGCAGGACGACAGCCCCGAGCACATCCTGGCGGAACTGGCGCGCGAGGTGCACGCCCTGGGCGGCCACCACCTGCTGCTGGCCGAGGACCACCGCAACCACCCCGAACTGGTCACCGAAGCCGGCCTGGACGGCATCTGGGTGGACGACTTTCACCATGAAGTGCGGGTGGCAATCACGGGCGAGCAGGAAGGCTACTACGCGGGCTACCGGGGCCACGCCGAGGGCTTGGCGCGGATTCTCAACCGGGGCTGGCTGTACGAGGGCCAGTTCTGGAACGTGAGCGGCGAGGAACACCACCGGGGCAAAAGCGCCGACGGCCTGGAAGCCCCCAGCTTCGTGTACTGCATCCAGAACCACGACCAGATTGGCAACCGGGCCCTGGGCGACCGCCTGCAGGCCCACGAGGGGGTTACGGCGGCCGAGTTCCGGGGCGCCAGCACCCTGCTGCTCTCGCTGCCCATGACGCCGCTGCTGTTTCAGGGCCAGGAATGGATGGCGGGCACGCCCTTTCCCTTTTTCAGCGACCACTACGGCGAACTGGGCCAGATGGTCACCGAAGGGCGACGGCGCGAATTTGCGTATTTCTCGGGCTTCAGCACCCTGGCGGTGCCTGATCCGCAGGCCCAGGCCACCTTCGAGAGCGCCAAGCTGAACTGGGCCGAGCGCGACCAGGGCGAGCACGCCCGCACCCTGGCCCTGTACCGCGCCCTGCTGCGGTTGCGCCGGGAAGATCCGGTGCTCTCGGTGCGCACGCGCCGCGCGCTGTCGGCCGGCACCTTCCGCGCCGCCACCGGGACCGAGGGCCTGTGGGTGCGCTGGCAGACCGAGCACGGCGAGCGGGTCCTCTTGTGGAACCTCACGGGCGAGGCACTGACCCCCCGCACGCTGGCGCTGCCCTTTGCCCTGCCGCCCGCCGTGGCGCTGTATTCGGAAGGCGATCCGGCCCAGCCGCCCGCCCTGGACACCCTGACCCTGGGCCCCGGCGAAGCGGCCCTGTTTGCCCCGGCCGAAGCCGAACAGGCGCGCGCATGACCAAAGGCGGCATGATGGCAGCCGTCATGACCGAACCCGCCTTCACGCCCCACCTGCCCGGCAGCACCTACCGCCTGCAGCTGCACGCTGGCTTCGATTTCGCGGCGGCCCGGCGCACGCTGCCCTACCTCGCGCGGCTGGGGGTCACCGATGTGTACCTCTCGCCCATCTGGGCCAGCACGCCGGGCTCGACCCACGGCTACGACGTGACCGACCACACTCAGGTGAACCCCGAACTGGGCGGGCTGGCGGGCCTGCGCCGCCTGTCGGCCCGCGCCCGCGAGCTGGGTCTGGGCCTGATTGCCGATTTCGTGCCCAACCACATGGGCATTCAGGGGGGCCATAACCCCTACTGGGAAGACGTGCTGAAACACGGGCAGGCCAGCCGCTACGCCCATTTCTTCGACATCTCCTGGCAGCCCCTGAAGCGCGCCCTGGAAGGCAAGGTGCTGCTGCCGGTGCTGGGCGACCAGTACGGGCGGGTGCTGGAACGCGGCGAACTGCATCTGAGTGAAGACAACGGCGAATTCTTCCTGCGCTACTGGGAGCGGCGTCTGCCCCTGTCGCCGCGCTCGGTGGCGCTGCTGCTGGCGGCCCTGCAGGACGCCCTGCGCGGCAGCGACCCCGAAACGCTGGGCGAACTCGCCAGCATCCGCCGCTCGGTGGACCATCTGCCGCGCAGCACGGAACCCAGCCTGTCGGATGAAGACCGCATTATTCGCGCCCAGGAAGCGCAGGTGATGACCCGGCGCCTGCGGGCCCTGCTGGAGCGCAGCGCGGCCGTACGCCGGGCCCTGATTGATACCGTGGCGGCCATCAACGCTGACCACGCGCGGCTGGACCGGCTGGTGGGCGAGCAGAATTACCGCCTCGCCTTCTGGAAGGTGGCGGCCGAGGAGATCAATTACCGGCGCTTTTTCGACATCAACGACCTCGCGGCGCTGCGCATGGAGGACCCGCGCGTGTTTGCCTGGGCCCACGCCACGCTGTTCGAGTTGCTGCGCGAAGGCGTGCTGCAGGGGGTGCGCCTGGACCACACCGACGGCCTGTACGACCCCGCCGGGTACTTCCGCGCGCTGCAGGCGGGCGCCGCGCACGCCCTGGGCCAGGACCCTCTGATCACCACCCGCGGCGAAAAGGCCCTGTACGTGGTGGCCGAGAAGATTCTGGAACCCGGCGAGGCATTGCCGCGCAACTGGGCCGTTCACGGCACCACCGGCTACGACTTTCTGGCGCAGCTGGGCGGCGTCTTTGTGGATCAGAGCAGCGAGGAGGACCTGAGCGCCATCTACCGCCGCTTTACCGGGGACCGCGCCAGTTACGGCGAGCACCTGTACCGGGGCAAGCAGCTGATTCAGCGCCTCAGCCTGCCCGGCGAGGTGAACGTGCTGGCCGAGCACCTGGAGCGCCTCTCGGAAGCGGACCTGCGGGCCCGGGACTTTACCCTCAGCACGCTGCGGCAGGCCATCCGCGAGGTGATTGCCACCTTTCCGGTGTACCGCACCTACGTGCGCGAAACTGGCGAGCGCGAGGCCGGCGACGACGCCAAGATTGACCACGCTATCCGCGACGCGGCCGGACACAACCGCCGCGAGGGGGGCGCGCTGGACCCCAGCGTGTTCGAGTACCTGCGCGCCGTACTCACCCTGGACGCCCCAGACGACACCACCCGCGCCGCCTACGCCGAGTTCACCCTGAAATTCCAGCAGCTCACCGGCCCCGTCACCGCCAAGGGGGCCGAGGACACCGCCTTTTACCGCTACGGCCGCCTGGTGTCGCTGAACGAGGTGGGCGGCGACCCCGCGCTGTTCGGCACGCCGCTCTCGACCTTTCACGCCGAGGCGGCGGCGCGCGCCCGCCACTGGCCCCACGCCATGCTGGGCGGCAGCACCCACGACACCAAACGCGGCGAGGACACCCGCGCCCGCATTCACGTGCTGTCCGAACTGGCCCAGACCTGGGCCGCGTACCTCAGCCGCTGGTCGCCGCTGATTCGCGGCCTGGAAACGGAACTGGACCTGGGCCCGGCCCCCACCCGGCTGGACACCTACGTGTTCCTGCAAAACGCCCTGGGCGCCTACCCGCTGAACGGCAACCTGGACGGCTTTGCGGAGCGCCTGAGTGCGTACATGCTCAAAGCCGCCCGCGAGGCCAAGCTGCGCACCAGCTGGGCCGCCCCCGACGCCGACTACGAGGCTGCCCTGGACCGGCTGGTGCGCGGCCTGCTGGACAGCGGCGACTTTCCGGCCTCGCTGCGCGAACTGCATGAGCGCGTCAGCCCCTACGGCGCGCAAAACAGCCTCTCGGCGACCCTGGTGCGCCTGACGGCCCCCGGCGTGCCGGACACCTACCAGGGCAGCGAGGGCTGGAACCAGAGCCTGGTGGACCCGGACAACCGCCGCCCCGTGGACTACGCCGCCCTGGCCCGCACCCTGGGCCGCCTGGAACGCGGCGGCGCAGGCACCGACCCCGCCCGGCTGCTGGCCCGCTACGAGACGGGGGACGTGAAGGTGATGGTCACCCACGCGGCCCTGCGCGCCCGCGCCGAGCGCCCGGAACTGTTCCGGTACGGCAGCTACGCCGCGCTGGGCGGCGGACGCCACGTCCTGGGCTTCGTGCGCGAACATGAGGGCCAGCGCGCCCTGACCGTGGCCCCGCGCCTGACCCTGAGCCTCACCCGCGAGCGTGCGCCGTGGGCCCTGGGCGGGGTGTGGGGCAACCGCCAGCTGACCCTGCCCGCCGGCACCTACCGCAACGCCCTGACCGGCGAGCGCCTGCGCGTGCGCGGCGACAAGACCCCGCTGGCCAAGATTCTGGAGGACTTCCCACTGGCCCTCCTGCTGAGCGAGTAGGAACAGGCTGGGCAGCGGCGCCTCCTGGGAAAAGCCTGGGAGGCGCTTGTCGTTTCTCCACTGGTTTGGGCAGTTACAGCACCTCCAGCGAAGAGCAGCGACCAACACGGCATTTTTTCCCCTCCCCCTTGCGGGAGGCGGGGACAGCTCGCCCCGCGAGAGGCTGAGACCTGAGAAGCGGCGCAGCAGAGGGGGAACCCGGGCTCAGCGGCCCAAACGACGTTTTCGGAACTGCTCCTCGACTGTTCTCCCGTCTTCTCAAGTGCTAAGGCACACCCCCTGCCCCCCCACCGCCGACCTTCAGAATCTTGAACGAATCTGGGGAACTTTTGCGCCCTGCAGCCCGTATCCTGAGGCGTATGCAGACCTATCCCACCACTTCGGCCCGAACCACGGACCTTGTCCGCACGTTCATGGCCCGCACCTATTCCTGGATGGCGGCGGGGCTGGCCCTGACCGCTGGCGTGGCCTACCTGACCGCCCAGAATGAGGTGCTGGCCTACCAGGTCATGAACCTGCGCCTGCCGCTGCTGCTGGCGCAGCTGGCCCTGGTCTTTGTGCTCAGCATGTTCGCCCAGCGCCTGAACAGTGCCGTGGCGGGCGCCCTGTTCATCGCCTACGCGGCCCTCACTGGCCTGACCTTCTCGGCCCTGCTGATGTTCTACGACGCCAGCGCCGTCACGGCCGCCTTTGCCACCACCGCTGGCACCTTCGGCTTGATGAGCGTGGCGGGCTTCATGATCAAGAAGGACCTCAGCGCGTTTGCCCGCTTCTTTATGTTCGCCCTGATTGGCCTGTTTGTGGCGATGATCGTGAACCTGTTTGTGGCCAGCGGGCCGCTGACCCTGATGATCTCCATCGTGGGCGTGCTGCTGTTCGCGGGCCTCACCGCCTACGACACCCAGATGCTGCGCAACCTCGCCCTGAGCGGCGTGCAGGGCGAAATGGCCGAGCGCGCGGCGATCAACGGCGCCCTGGCGCTGTACCTGGACTTCATCAACATGTTCCTGTTCATCCTGCGCCTGTTTGGTGCCAGCCGCGACTGAGCGCTGAAAAGCAGAAAACACCCCCCGAGTGTGACGCTCGGGGGGTGTTTTCTGGCTCTGGGCTCTGGGCCATGAGCCATGAGGAGGCCGCTGTTGGGGCGCTAAACCCTCCTCCAAAGCGGAACTTGCTCGCGTCTCCAAGCGCCGCTGCCCCGAACCTCATGGCCCAGAGCCCACGGCTCATGGCCTCTTTCCCTACCGCCCGTACACACTGCTGAAATACTTCGACGCTGAATTCGCCTCGGCGCGCAGGGTGGCAAACGGAATGACGCCGGTTTCAGCGCAGGCTGCCACCACATGCGGCAGGCCCGACGGGGTGAGATTCAGGCCCGCTGGGCTCAGGTGGGCGGTGAAGTCGGGCGCGGCCTCGCGCAGCACGTCCAGGCAGTCGCGGTCCATGCCGCTCTGCACGGCCTTCAGGTACAGCTCTTTTTGCCGCGCCGGGGTGAGGCGGGGCCAGAGGGTCTGCAGCGCCACCGGCTGGCCCGTCGTGCGGTCCAGCATCGCGCCCTCGGTGAAGCCGTCGGGGTGGGCGCCGCCGCAGTCGTAATACACCTCGTCGCGCAGGCTCAGCAGCTGCCCCTTCTGAAAGGTGAGCTGCGTGCGCACGTCATAGCCCGCCTCGGGGTCGTTCTGCAGGTCCTGCGGCAACATGGCGCGGCAGTCCAGGGCCATCACGGCGTACTTCAGCTGGCGGTCCTGCAGCGCCGCGTTCAGGGCCGCGCTGCCCCCGGGGACCCGGGGATACACCACACCCGAGGCCGGCTCACGCACGCTGCGGCCGTCTGCCGCCTTGACCCACGGGCGGTTCACTTTCAGGAACGCCATGGGGTCGCCCGTGCGCAGTGACAGCAGCCCCGGTGAGACCCCCAGCGCCAGCGGCAGCCCTTCCGGGTCCACCCGGTTCAGGGTCACAACGAGGGAGGCCTTGCCCGGCGCGATCCAGTCCCCCTTCAGGCCGGTGGCCGTGGGGCTCAGGCGGAAGCAGCCGGTCACCACAGGTTCCGAGGCACGCGTCTTGCGCACCGTCTCTTCCAGAATCAGGGTCTGACCGCTGCGGCGCGCTGTCAGGTCCAGGTCAATGCCCCGGCGCTCGTAGAAATAGCGGGTGTCGTCCTGTGGGGCCAGCCGCAGAGCAATGGGCAGGCCGCCAATGTCGCCGCGAAACAGCGCCGCGCCCTGGGTGGCCCTGGGCAACCACTCGGGCCACCCGGTCGTGCCGCCGCAGCCCCCAGAGCCCTGCGCCCCGGCCCAGCCCATTGTCAGAAGTGCCGCCGCCGTCAGATGCCGCTTTCGCATGGCCGCAGCGTACCGCGCCGCCAGATACCGGTCGGACGAACGCCGAAGGGGGTTTGGCAGCGTGGGCAGGAGCAACACGTCCCTGCGGGCGTGAAGACGGCCAATCGGCTCTCTCCTGTGATAGACACCGGATCAGCCGTCGTCGCCGCGCCCGTCCATCGTGCCGGTGCGCAGCAGCCTCGCTTCGCCTTCGCCAAAGGGCGTGTGGGCGCAGGACCACGCCACCGCCGCCTCGATGTCGTAGGGCACCGCGTGGAAGATGACGCTCCACTGCCCTCCCACCCGGTCCAGCTGCGCCCAGCGGGCGCGGGGGTCGCCGTCCACCTGATCGCTGACGGACCCGGCGTTCACCACCAGCGTGTCGCCCACCCGGGTGGCCCCGGCGCGGTGGGTGTGACCGCACAGCACCACGCCGGCCCCCAGCGGCTCGACCAGCGCGCGCAACTCGCGCGGGTCGCGGGCGCGGTAAAACCCCGCGTGGTCCCACACCCACAGCAGGCTCTCCCAGGCGCTGGCCGGCGTGCCGTGGCAGGCGTACAGGTCGCCCATGCGGGCGCTGAGGGGCAGGGCCGCCACCCGGGCCAGCGCTCCCGGCGGGGTGTGGGCCTCCAGCCACTCGCCATACGCGCGGGTCAGCGGGCCGCGCCGACCACCGGGCCACAGCTTCTCCTCGTTGTTGCCTCGCACCTCCAGGGCGCCGTTGGCAGCCAGTTCGGCCTGCCGGGCCAGGGCGCGGGCGGGGTCAGCGCTGCCCTCGGCCTGATCGCCCAGATTCACGATCAGGTCTGGCGCGCTTCTCTCCACCTCGCGCAGCACCGCTTCCAGGGCAAAGGCATTGCCGTGCACGTCGCTGATCACTGCCACCCTCATCTGGGGCCCAGGGTAGCGCGTGGGGGCCGGTGCCCCAGCCTCTCTACACTGCACCCCATGAGCCCCTCCCCCATGCTGACCATCCGCCCGCGCACCCCGGCGGACCTGCCGGCCCTGGCGGCGGCGCTGCGCGCTGTGCACGAGGCGCAGGGCTACCCGTCACTGTGGCCCGAAGACCCCCAGGCGTTCGTGGCTGGGCATGGGACGGCCTGGGTGGCGCTGCATGCCGGACAGGTGGCCGGGCAGGTCATCCTCTCCCCCATTCCCGACCCGCCGCCGACCTGGACGGGCGCGCTCACGGTGCCCGGGCCCTGGCTGGAGGTCAAACGGCTGTTCGTGACCCCGCGCGCCCAGGGACAGGGGGCCGCGCGCGCCCTGCTGGCCCACGCGGCTGATCAGGCGCGGCAGGCGGGCGCGCGGGCCGTGCTGCAGGTCAACGAACGCAGCGCGCCCGCGATTGCGCTGTACGACCGCGAGGGTTGGCAACGCCTGGGCACGGCGCGCGGCAGCTGGCAGGAGGCCGACGGCACCGTGCCCACCGTGCTGGTGTACGCGGCCCCGGCTTGAGGCTCGCTTCATCTCTGAACGGCCATTTACGTGGCCTCAGGGTCTTCATGGGCTTTTCCCTGGCACCCTGAAGCCATGCCAGACAAAGACGACAAGAACAAGGGCCACACCAGCCTGCCGCCGCAGTACGAGCGCAACGAGCAGGAGGTCCACGAGATCGAGGACGGCCACAAGCCCTCACTGAAAAGCGTGAACGACCGCGAGGCCACCGCGCCGCGCAACAACGACAACGGCCTGAGCGCCAAGGAGCTGCGCGACCGCGAGGAAGCCCGCAACGTGCCGGCCACCAAGCAAGGCTAAAAGCGTGCAGGCGAAGAGGGCCAGGAGCGTTTAAACCCCTGGCCCTCTTCCCTGGTGTGGCACCCTGAAGGCCATGACGCGCCCCACCCCCGGCATCCTCGCCCTGGCTGGCCTGTTCGTGGTGGCCGGGGCGCTGCATTTTGTCGCGCCAAAGCCCTTTGACCGCATCGTGCCGCCGTGGGTGCCCCTGAGCCCGCGCGCAGCCACCCTGTTGAGCGGCGCTGCCGAGGTGCTGGGCGGCCTGGGTCTGCTGCACCCGGCCACGCGCCCGGCTGCCCGCTGGGGCTTGCTGGCGCTGCTGGTTGCAGTGTTTCCGGCCAACATTTACATGGCCCAGCACCCAGAACGGTTCGGCGTGGGCCCCGGGGTGGCCTGGGGCCGCCTGCCGCTGCAACCGCTGCTGATGTGGGCGGTGTGGCGGGCTGGGCGGCGCTAATCCGTGTCGGGCGGGCCGTCCTCCCAGGCCAGTAGGTCGCCGGGCTGGCAGGCCAGGGCGCGGCACAGGGCGTCCAGGGTCGAAAAGCGCACTGCCCGCGCCTTGCCTGTTTTCAGAATGCTGAGGTTGGCCAGCGTGATTCCCACGCGGCTAGAGAGCTCGGAAAGGGTCATGCCGCGCGCCTCAAGCACGCGGTCCAGGTGAACGCGAACCGGCATCAGACTGTCAGGGCCTGTTCGGTGCGCAGCCGCCGCTCGGCCTCGCGCAGGTCGTGGGCGCGGCGGAACACCACCGAGAGCACGGCCAGAGCCGCCGAGACCAGCAGCAGCGTGGAGGGCAGTGAGGGCCAGATCCCCCCACCGATCACGACGCGGGCGCCGGTGCCGACCAACTCCGCCCCCGGAATGCCCGACAGGGCCTCGTCCAGCCCCCTGAGCTGTCCCGTGGCCACCACCTGTCCCCACCCCAGCAGCGCCCACGCCCAGAGGGCCAGTTGCCACAGCAGCGCCAGGCGGCTGGCCAGGGCCAGATCCTGACTGTTGCTCAGGGCAAAGGGATCAACCCACAGGCGGCGCAGCAGCGCAAAGCCCCGGCGGGAGATCAGCCAGGCCGAGGCCAGGGCCAGGACTGCCAGGCCCGCCACCACCAGCACCTCCTGCCAGGCCGACAGGGGCACCGTGGCGCTGGTGGTTCGGTAAACCACGTCTCCGATCCTGAGTTTCAGGCTCAGCGGGGCCTCGAACCGGGCGCCGGCCCCTGGGGTCACCAGCAGCCAGACCGTGCCCAATAAACAGAACGCGCCTGTGAGGGCCAGCCCCAGGCCCAGCAGCCCCAGGGCCAGATCAAGCACCGTGCGGGCGGTGTTCATGGAGAGCGCAGGCAGGCGGATCAGGCGGCTCATATGGTCAGCTCCTCGTCCCGGCGCAGGGCGGCTATATGCCTCACCGCCACGGACAGGGACAGCAGCCCCAGGCCAGGAAGACTGGCCAGCAACGTCATGAGGGTGCTGACGCCCAAAGCGCCCATCCACCGCAGGGGGCTGAACGGCTGTTCTAGCAGACTCGTCAGGCCCTGCACTGCCAGCCCCAACGCGCAGCCAGCCAGCTGCACCCCCCCAGCCCGCCAGAGACAGAGGGCCAGGTCATCCAGCCTGCCCTCCCCACTGGCCCGGCCAGCGCGCCAGATCAACGCTAACACCACGGCGGACAGCGTGGCCCAGCCCAGGTGCTCGGTTCGCATGAGCGCCGTCATGTCAGGGGTCAGCCACCACCACACCGCTGTGCCCACCCCCACCAGGGGCAAAGCGGCCACACACAGCAGCCGCAGGCGGCGGGTCGCCCGCCACGCGGCCAGCGGCGCCAGATCGGCGGCCAGCGTCATCACACCACCCCCTGCGACTGGTCCACGAGGGCGCGGCCTTCGTCCAGCCAGCCAGCCAGCACCAGCAGCAGCAATGGCAGGGCCAGTGACGTCAGGCCCATGAGCAGCTGATCGGGCGCCAGCAGGGCGGCCCAGAGGACGCGCGCCGGTGGCGTGCTCCCCACGGCCGACGCAGACGGCAGAAGGGCCAGGGCCAGCCCCCAGAGCGGAGCGGCATACAGGAACCGTTGCCCGGCGGCCCGCAGACGCTCGCTGACCTCTCCGTGCAGGTGGCCGCTACCGCGCGCGGTGGCCAGCGCCACGCGCAGGTGCCCAAAAGCCGACAGATTCACCACCATGCCCAGCAGGATCAGCCCCAGCACGAGCCAAGGCGGCCGGCCACCGGACGCCACCAGCATCAGGGTCAGAGCGACGGCCCCCAGGCCCAGCAGCCACAACGAGAGACTGCTTCCCAGATGCAACACCCACAGCAGCCGATCAAACGAACGTGGCACAGCGGTCATAGCCCTCCCCCCCCGGCGCAGGGTCAGCCTACGCCGTTTATCGAGAAACAATATTATCGTTTTTCAATATGGCCCTTCTTCCTGGCCTCGTCAAGCGGACCTGCCACTGCCCCGTTCCCCGCCCGGTACACCCCGCCCTTGCCTAACGCCCGTTAGACTCCAGACATGAGCAAACCGGTGATTGTGGCGGCGCGGCGCACGCCGATTGGCAGCTTTCTGGGCAGCCTGAAAGACGTGTCGGCGGCCGATCTGGGGGTGGCGGCGGCCAGGGCGGTGCTGGACGGCGTGAACGGCCACGACATTGCCGACGTGATCGTGGGCAACGTGCTGCAGGCGGGCTGCGGCATGAATGTGGCGCGGCAGATCGGGATTGGGGCCGGACTGCCCCACGACGTGCCGGGGCTCACCGTCAACCGGGTGTGCGGCAGTGGCCTGCAGGCGGTGATCAGCGCGGCGCAGGGCATTCGGGCTGGCGACGGCGACCTGTATCTGGCAGGCGGGACCGAGAGCATGAGCCGCGCGCCCTACCTGCTGCCCCGCGCCCGCGAAGGCTACCGGCTGGGCCACGCCCAGGCCCTGGACTCCATCCTGTCGGACGGCCTGACCGATGTGTTCGGCGGCTACCACATGGGCGTCACGGCCGAGGCGATAGCCACCCAGTGGAACCTCAGCCGCGAGGAACAGGACGCCTTCGCCCTGGAGAGCCAGACCCGCGCCGCCGCCGCGCTAGACGGCAACCACTTTGCCGACGAACTGGTGAGCGTGGAGGTGCCGGGCAAGAAGGGCCCCACCCTGTTTGAGCGCGACGAATACCCCCGCGCCACCACCGCCGAGGCCCTGGCAAAGCTGAAGCCCGCCTTCAAGAAAGACGGCACCGTGACGGCCGGCAACGCCAGCGGCATCAACGACGGTGCCGCCATGCTGCTGATTGCCAGCGAGGATTACGCCCAGGCGAACGGCCTGCCGGTGCTGGCCGAAATCGCCAGCTACGCGGCCATTGGCGTGGACCCGGCGATCATGGGCATTGGCCCGGCCAAGGCGGTGCCGGTGGCCCTGAAGCGCGCCGGCCTGAGCGTGAATGACGTGGACCTGTTCGAGCTGAACGAGGCCTTTGCGGCCCAGTCCCTGGCCGTTGTGCGCGACCTGGACGCCGACCCTGCAAAGGTGAATGTGACGGGCGGCGCGGTGGCCCTGGGCCACCCGATTGGCGCCAGCGGCGCCCGCGTGCTGGTGACGCTGGTGCACCAGTTGCGCCGCCTGGGCAAGGAAACCGGCGTGGCCAGCCTGTGCATTGGCGGCGGTATGGGCATCGCCGTGGTGGTCCGCGCCTGCTAAAACCACCGCGCAGACCTCGCCGCTCCCACTTTGCCTTCGGGCGCGGGGGCGGCTAGCCTTTGCCCATGACCGAGCGCGCCCCCACCGACCAGGAAGCGGCCCTGTTCCTCGCCATCAAGACCCAGGACGCCGAGCTGCTGCGCCGCCTGGTGCGCGCCGACCCTGCCCTGCTGACGGTGCCCAGCCCCATGGGCGTCTCGCCCGTGCTGTTCGCCACCTACTACGGCCGGCACGAGATGGCGCGCGTGCTGATCGAGGAAGGCGCGCCCCTGAACCTGTTCGAGGCGGCGGCGGTGGGGGACGGGGCAGCGGTGCGCTCGGCGCTGGACGCCCACCCTGCGCAGGTGCATGCCTTCAGCCCCGACGGCTTTTCACCGCTGGGGCTGGCGGCGTTCTTTGGCCGCGCCGAGGTGGCCGAAGCCCTGCTCTCGCGCGGCGCAGATGTGAATGCGCCCAGCCAGAACGCCATGCGGGTGCGCCCGCTGCACTCGGCGGTGGCGGGCGGGCACGCCGCGCTGGCCCGCGCCCTGGTGATGGCCGGGGCCGACGTGAACGCCGCGCAACAGGACGACTTCACGCCCCTGATGGCCGCCGCGCAGAATGGCGACGCCGAACTGGTGGCCTTTCTGCGCGGCTGCGGCGCCGACGCCGGGGCCACCACCGCCGCTGGGCAGCGCGCCGCCGACTTTGCCCGCGAGGAGGGCCACCACGAACTGGCCGAGGCCCTGGCCAGTTCCTGAACGTTCCTGGCAGCCTGCCTGAAGAAAGCCGGAATGCGCCCCCAGGGGCCCTGGGCGCACACTGACCCCATGAGCAACGACAGGCGCGATCCCCCCAGCGAGCTGGCTGTGACGAACGTGCAGACCGGCTTCGAGACCCCCGATCCCAAGGACCACGCCCAGGTGACCTACAGCACCACCCCGGGCGAGGACCGCGTGAGCACCGCCAACGAGGGCAAATACGAACCCGTGGAGGTGCCCAGCGCCCGGGAGGTCACCGGGCAGTTCGACCACCTGGCCACCCGCGACCCGGCGGCCATGGAGCACAGCCCCCAGGCCCCCGAATTTGCAGGTGCCGAGACGGTGGCCGGGCTGGGCGGCGAGAACCTGGACGCGGTGGTCCCCGCCGCCGGTCTTGGCATCAACGCCGGCGCGGCGATGGCCTACCAGACCCGTCTGGGCAGCGCCGACCCCAACCCCGGCTACACCCCCCCCAGCGAACTGAGCCCCCCCCACCAGGCCGAGCGCCCCGGCGACCTGCCCCAGGGCGAAACGAGCGAGCTGGAACACCAGATCAAGGGCGACCGCTAAGTGTAAAGGGGCATGGGCTATGGGCCATGAGCCATGGGGCGACCCCCCAAAGCTCATGGCCCATGGCTCATCGCTCTAGACCCTCTTGAACAGCAGCGCGGCGTTCTGGCCGCCGAAGGCAAACGAGTTGCTCAGGGCGTAGTCCACCTGGGCTTCGCGGGCATGCAGGGGCACGTAATCCAGGTCCAGTTCGGGATCGGGGTCGGTGAGGTTGATCGTGGGGGGCAGAATGCCGTCTTTCAGCGCCTGGGCCACCGCGATGGCCTCGGCGGCGCCGGCGGCGCCCAGCAGGTGCCCGGTCATGCTCTTGGTGGAGCTGACCGCCAGCCGGTAGGCGTGGTCCCCAAACACCGACTTGATGCCCTGGGTTTCGTGCAGGTCGTTGAAATAGGTGCTGGTGCCGTGGGCGTTGATGTAGCCCACCTGCTCGGGGTTGACCCCGGCGGTTTTCAGGGCCATGCGCATGGCGACCTGGGCGCCCCGGCCCTCGGGGGCGGGCATGGTGATGTGGTGGGCGTCGGCGCTGGTGCCGTAGCCCACCACCTCGGCATAGATGGTGGCGCCGCGCTTCACGGCCTTGTCGTACTCTTCCAGAATCACCACGGCCGCGCCCTCGCCCAGCACAAAGCCGTCGCGGGTGGCGGAGAAGGGGCGGCTGGCGAGTTCGGGCTCGTCGTTGCGGGTGGACAGCGCCTTCATGTTGGAAAAGCCGCCGATGGCAATGGGCGTAATGGCCGCCTCGCTGCCCCCGGCGATCATGGTGTCGGCCAGCCCCAGCTGGATGTAGCGCGCGGCGTCGCCAATCGCCCCGGTGCCGGTGGCGCAGGCGGTGACCACCGTGCTGCTGGGCCCGGTGGCGCCGTACTGCATCGCCACATGCCCCGAGGCCATGTTCGCAATCTGCATCGGGATGAACATGGGGCTGATCCGCCCTGCCCCCCGCGTGTGCAGCACCTGCGCCTGATCCTCGAAGGTTTTCACCCCGCCAATCCCGCTGCCAATCAGGGTGCCCGTGCCTTCACCGCGCAGTTCCTCGGGGCTCAGGCCGCTGTCCTGCACAGCCAGCGCGGCGGCGGCCAGGGCCAGCTGCACGTAGCGGTCCAGCTTGCGGGCCTCGCGCGGGTCCACATACGCCGAAAGGTCGTCGTTCACCTCGCCCGCAATCTTGCTGGCCACGTCGGCCGGGTCAAAGCGGGTGATGCGCCCAATGCCGCTTTTGCCGGCGCGCTGCGCCTGCGCGAAGGCCTGCGCCCCCACGCCGATGGGCGTGACCGGCCCCACCCCTGTGATCACCACCCGTTTGAGTCCTGAAACGCCCATGCTCTGTGCCTCCTCTGCTGGGGGCCGCCGCTGCGGCCGCGCCCGGCCGTGAAGAAAGGGCGGGAAGCGGCCCTGTCCAGCAGCCGCGTCCCGCCCCAAGGTCCTCATCCGCTTCCGGTGGGGAAGCAGGCGGGTTTACTGCTTGCTCTCGATGTAGTCGACGGCCGCCTGCACGGTGCGGATGCTCTCGGCGTCCTCATCGCTGATGGTGATGCCAAAGCGGTCTTCCAGGCCCATGATGAGTTCCACGGTTTCCAGGCTGTCGGCACCGAGGTCTTCCACAAAGCGGGCTTCCGGGGTCACCTTGTCGGCGTCCACACCCAGCTTGTCCACGATCACGTCTTTCACATCTTCAAAAGTCGCCATAAATTCGTACCTCCTGCGGTTGAAGTCTGCGCCAGTCTACACGCGGCGCGCGGGAAGGGCCGGGGCTTTGAACAGAGTTCAGAGATGTTGATGGTGGATGGTTGAAGGTTGATGGACCCAGCCAGCGGCACCTTTGCGCCTGCCGGGCCTTTCCGTGCCTCCCAGCGCTTCCCAGCCATTCAGGCCCCCTCCATCACCCATCCCCTTTCGACCCTCAACGCCCTTCAATGCGGGTTCAGCCCCCCGTCCACGCCAATGGTCTGACCGGTGATGTACCCCGCCGCGTCACTGGCCAGGAAGGCGACGAGGGCGGCCACCTCGTCCGGCTGGCCCAGGCGGCCCAGGGGGATGCTGCTCAGGTAGCTCTGGCGCACCTGTTCAGGCAGTTCGGCCGTCATATCGCTCTCGATAAAGCCCGGGGCAATGGCGTTGACCGTGATGCCCCGGCCGCCGTATTCCTTGGCCAGCGCCTTGGTCAGGCCGATCAGGCCGGCCTTGCTGGCCACGTAGTTGGCCTGCCCCGGGTTGCCGGTGAGCCCCACCACCGACGCGATGTTGATGATTCGCCCCGTCCGCGCACGCATCATGTGCTTGATGGCGGCGCGGCAGGCGATAAAGGCGCTCGACAGGTTGGTCTGCAGCACGGCGTCCCAGTCCTCGTCTTTCATGCGGATCGCCAGGGTGTCGCGGGTGATGCCGGCGTTGTTGACCAGCACGTCCAGGCGGCCCATGTCCCCAATGACCCCCTCCACCAACGTGCCGGCGTTGGCGGGCGTGGTCAGGTCGGCGCCGTACACGCGGGCCTGCACGCCCAGGCTGCGGGCTTCCTCGGCCACCTTCTCGGCCTCGGCGGCGCCCCGGCCGTAATGCACCGCCACATCAAAACCCGCACGGGCCAGGTGCAGGGCCATGGCGCGGCCCAGGCCCCGGCTGCTGCCGGTCACCAGGGCGACGTTGCGGGAAGCGGATTCAGGGGTCTGGGTCATGGGGTCTCCAGTGCGGCGTGCGCGCCGCGCAGATGGTGGTGGTCGTGGTAAACGGTGAAGAACAGCAGTTCGCGGGCACTGACCCGCCCCAGCAGATCATGGGGCAGGGCGCAGCGGTCCAGGGCGGCGTCTGACCAGCCGGCCAGCGCGGCGCGCACCCGGGTGGCCGCCGCCACGTAGGCCGCCAGCTGGGCGTCACGGGTGGCGGCGTCCTGGGCCGCGGCGGGGCGCGGCACGTAGCGCGCGGGTGAGCGCCCCCCGGCGGCCAGCTGGGCCTGGTACGCCGTGCGGACGCCTTCGTAGGTGCGGGCCGTGACGGGCGCCCCAAACAGCAGGCGCAGGGCCGGACGCGGCAGCCGCAGCCCCAGGGCCACCTGCCTGTGCGTTAGGGCCAGATGCGCAAGGTGCTCGGCGGGCGACCAGCGCCCTGGGGCCGGGGCCCGGAAGAAGTCGGCCACTGGCAGGCTGCTGGCCGCCCCCACCCAGGTGTCCTGCGCGGCCAGGAGCGCGCTCAGAATCTCGTCCCGGGTGTGGGGGTTCACAGGGTAAAGTCCTGGACCTGCTGCGCCGTACCCACGTTCAGCGTGCGGGCCTCGGGCAGGATGCGCTTCACGAGGCCGGTCAGCACGGTGCCGGGGCCAAACTCAATAAAGACCTCAGCGCCGGCCTCGTGAAGCGCCTGAATGGTTTCCACCCAGCGCACCGCGCCCGTGATCTGGGCAGTCAGCAGCCCCGGCAGGGCCGCTGCATCGGTGTTCGGCTGGGCGGTCACGTTGGCGTACACCGGAAAGGCAGGCGGGGCAAAGCGGGTGGTCTGCAGCTGCGGCGCGAGGCCCTGGGCGGCGCTGTCCATCAGGGCGCAGTGAAAGGGCGCGCTCACCTTCAGGGGAATGGCCTTCAGGCCGCGCGCCTTCAGCTCGGCCCCCGCTGCCTCCACCGCTGCCCTGGTGCCAGAGATGACCGTCTGGGTGGGCGCGTTGAAGTTGGCGGGCTGCACGCCGTCGAGTGCGGCGCACACGGCCTGCACGGTGGCCGGGTCGCCCATCACGGCGCTCATGGCGCCTTCGCCCACCGGCACGGCGTCCTGCATCAGTTCGCCGCGGCGGCGCGTCAGGCGCAGAGCGTCGCCCAGGGACAGCGTGTCGGCGGCGACCAGCGCGGCATATTCGCCCAGCGAGTGCCCAGCGGCAAAGGCCGGGGTCAGGCCGGTGTGGGCCCGCCACGCGCGGTAGGCGGCGGTGGACGCGGCGACCAGTGCGGGCTGCTGGTTGGCGGTCAGCGTCAGCTCGTCCAGGGGCCCGGTTTCGATCAGGGCGCGCAGACCGGGCAGCACGGTGTCAATCTGGCTGTAGACCTCGCCCGCTTCGGGAAAGGCAGCGGCGAGGTCCGCCCCCATGCCCACCGCGTGCGAGCCCTGGCCGGGAAAAAGGGCCGCGATCTTCATGCCCAGGCCCCCACTTCGGCCGCCGGGCGCGGGTGCAGGCTGGGCGCGCCGCCCCACCACTTCATGGTGCCCGCCACCCAGCTCAGGCCGCCGCCAAAGGCGATCAGCAGCAGCTGCTGGCCGTCCTGAATGCGGCCGTCGTCAATGGCCTCGCGCAGCACCAGCGGCACGGTGGCCGAACTGGTGTTGCCGTAGCGGTCCAGGTTCACGGTGGCCTTGCTCATGGGCAGGCCAAAGCGTTCCATCGCCGCCTCGATAATCCGCACGTTGGCCTGGTGCGGCACCACCCAATCCACATCGGCGCCGGTCAGGCCGCTCTTGGCCAGCACCTGGGTACCGCTGTCGCCCAGCACCCGCACCGCAAACTTGAAGACCTCGCGGCCGTTCATGCCCACGGCCTGGGTCATTTCCACGCCGCCCGGCAGGCGGGGGGCCACGCAGCGCAGGTACAGGCTGCCGCCCCCGTTGCCATCGGCGCCCAGCACGAACTCCTGAAAGCCGTAACCGGCGGGCACCGGGCCCACCACGGCCGCGCCCGCACCGTCCCCGAACAGAATGGCGGTGTTGCGGTCCTCGTGGTCAATCACCTTGCTCAGCGCCTCGGCCCCCACCACCAGCACGCGCCGGGCGCTGCCCGACAAGATCAGGCCCTGGGCCACGCTCAGGCCATAGACAAAGCCGCTGCAGGCGGTGCTCAGGTCAAAGGCGGCGGCCCCCACCAGCCCCACCTGCATGGCAATCAGGGCCGCCGTGGAGGGCATCAGGGCGTCGGGGCTGACCGTGGCGCAGATCACGGCGTCCACACCGTTCAGGGCGTCCGGGTCGCGCGAGAGCAGGTCGCGCACCGCCCGCACGCCCACGTCGCTGGTGTACTCGTCGGGGGCGGCGTAGCGGCGCTCGCGGATGCCGGTGCGCGACTCGATCCAGTCGGCGGTGGTGTCCATCCGGGCTTCAAACTCGCTGTTGGGGACCACGCGCTCGGGCACGTAGGTGCCCAGCGCCACAATGCCCAGCGGGGGCCGGGCGGGGGCAGAAGGGTCGCTCATGGCCCCACGCTAACATTCTTTGAACGCCCGTTCAATGAATTCGGTACAGAGTTCAGGCTGGTGGACGTGGGGGGGTGGGTGGGCCGCCCAGCACACCGCGTCTACACCCGCAGGCACCCGTGTTTGCCCGCTGGGCAAGCCTGTGCGGTGTGAACGACGCCGACCCCGGCGTGGGGGCGAAGTTGATCAACCAGTCCCGCTGCGCCGCCAGCACGCCAAAGATCGCCCAGCTGGCCTGCAGGACAGTCGCTCAACAGGGCCAATCCCCTGGGCCCCTTCGTGGACCCACTTCCACCCCTTGCCCCCTGGCCTGTGCATAGGGCTGGGGGCCGCGTAGAAACGCCCAGCTCTACCCGGGCAGGCCACGGCGCCGCAGGTCAAGCGTTGTGACAACTGACATCGTTGCCCACGACACTTTATGTTTGGTGCCGCGCAGGCGGCGGCTGGCCTGTCCGGTTTTTCCAGTGCTAGGACGCCATAAATGCACCGAAGGCGCCGTTCTCCACACCGGCACCCCTGCGCGAAGCTGATGGACCACGCCCTTTTGCCCCCAGCCCCCCACGAAGGAATTCCGAAAGAGCGGCCATGACACAGTCATGGCGTGGAATCCGACGTTGTCTTGACCCAGCATCAGATCCGGGAGGAGGTGGCCCGCGCCAGCGCCCTGCTGCGGCGACACGCGCGCGGACGCGCCGCCAGTGCCCTGGAAGAGTGGTACCTCGGCGCCTTTCAGTCGCCGGAGGAGCTGAAGTACATCGGCGTGTGGGCGCGTTTTTTGAACCAGCAGGTGTCTGGCAAAGAGATTGCCGCTTAAACACCGCCGCGCCGCAGGCAAGAGGGGGGAAGGCCACAGGGCCTTTCCCCTTTTTGGCTGTGGGGGCCTGCCGTGGGGGCCTGCGTGCGCCTACTCGGCCGCCTGCAGGGTGAAGTGAAAGACCGAGCCCTGCCCCGGCGCCGATTCCAGCCACAGCCGCCCGCCGTGCTGCGCCACGATCTTCTCGCAGATGGCCAGCCCCAGGCCCGTGCCCTCGTAGTGCTCGCGGCTGTGCAGGCGCTGAAACATTTCAAAGACCCGGCTCTGGTATTCCAGCTCAATACCAATGCCGTTGTCGCGCACGGTGAAGTGCCACTGGGCGCCCTCACGCTGCGCCGCGATCTGCACCACAGGCGCCTGCGGCCCACGGAACTTGACCGCGTTGCCAATCAGGTTCTGGAACAGCTGCGCCAGCCGGGGCACCGAGCCCAGCACCTCTGGCAGTGGCCCCACCTCCAGGCGCGCGCCCGCTTCGCGCAGCGCCGCGTCCAGGCGGTCCAGGGCCTCGCGCAGCGCGTGTTCGGCCGGCACAGGCTCCAGGGGCAGGCGCTCAGCATTCAGTCGGGAAAACACCAGCAGGTCGCCCACCAGCTGCTTCATGCGCTCGGCACCCTTTTCCACCGTCTGCAGGTACAGCCGCGCGCGCTCGTCGAGCTGATCGCCGTAGCGGTGGGCCAGCAGGCCCGCGTAGGACCCCACGGTGCGGATCGGCTCCTGCAGGTCATGGGACGCCACGTAGGCAAAGCGTTCCAGTTCCGCGTTGCTGCGCGACAACTCCGCGTTGGCGCGGGCCATGGCGCGCTGCAGCGCCATCTGCTCGGTGATGTCTGAACCCACCGCCACGGCGCCCACGACGGCCTCGCCCTGCCGGATGGGCGCGGCGGCCAGACGCATCACGCGGTCTTCGCCGCTGGTGCGGTGGCGCAGCAGCACGTCGCGCCGCACCTCGTGGCCCTGCATAGCCTGCACAAACGGGTCCTCGTTCAGCGGCAGGCGCTCGCCCGTTTCGGGGTCACGGCTGCGCAGCTCCTCGCTCAGTTCCGCCACCGCGCGGTTCAGCTGGTCCGGATCGGTAAAGCCCAGCAGGGTCAGCGCCGGGCCGTTGGCCCGCTTGATGCCGCTCAGGTCGCCCACGTACACGGCGTCGGGCAGGCTGGAGAGGATGGTGTTCAGTTCCGCCGCCTGCCGCTCACTGCGGGCCAGGGCGGTCTGCAGCTCGGCGGTGCGCGCGGCCACCCGCGCTTCAAGCTCGGCCGAATGCGCCTGCTCGCGGGCCAGGGCCTCGCGGCGCAGCGCCGCCATAGCCAGCTGGGCATTGACCTTGGCCAGCAGTTCACGGGCACTGAAGGGCTTGACGAGGTAATCGTCGGCGCCCGCCTCCAGGCCCTGCACCCGCGCTTCTTCGCCCGCACGCGCCGAGAGCAAAATCACCGGCAGGTCGTGCAGGCCGGGGTCTGCGCGCACCGCCGCCAGCAGGTCCAGCCCGCTCAGCCGGGGCATCATCACGTCGCTCAGCAGCAGGTCGGGGGCCTGGGCACGCGCCGCGTCCAGGGCCGCTTGGCCGTCGGCCACCACTTCCAGGTCGTGGTGGGGCGAGAGCAGGCGGGCCAGGTACTCGCGCAGGTCGGCGTTGTCGTCGGCCACCAGCACGCGGCGCCGGGGGCCGGTCGGGGCGGCGCCGGGGCCGGGGCCCGGCGTGCGGCCGGGCGCCACCTCGTGCGGCAGCCAGCGCAGCGCTTCTTCCACAAAGGGCAGGGCGCCGCGCGCACCCGGGGCGTCCGGCGGGGTGCCCGTCAGGCGCGCCGGGGGCAGGTGGGCCGAGCCCAGGGGCAGGCGCACCGTGAAGGTGGTGCCCTGCCCTTCTGCGCTGCGGGCCTCAATCTGTCCGCCGTGCAGCTGCACAATTTCGCGCACCAGCGCCAGCCCGATGCCGCTGCCTTCAAAAGACCGCCCGCGCTGGCCTTCGACCCGGTGAAAGCGCTCAAAGAGGCGGCCAACCTCGGCTTCTGACACCCCCACCCCGGTGTCCTGCACGCTCAGCACCGCGTGGCGGCCCTCGGCGCGCAGGGTCAGGGCCACTCCGCCCTGCAGGGTGAACTTGAAGGCGTTGGACAGCAGGTTGAGCACCACTTTTTCCCACAGGTCGCGGTCCACGTACACCGGCTCCGGCAGCGCGGGCAGGTCCACCCGGAACTCCAGGCCGGCGCGCTCCATGGCCGCGCGGAAACTGCTGGCCAGATCGGCGTTCAGGGCCGCGAAATCCACCGGGGCAAAGCGCGCCTGCGCCCGGCCCGATTCCAGGCGCGAGAAATCCAGCAGGCTGTTGACCAGCCGCAGCAGTCTCAGGCTGTTGCGGTGCGCCAGCCCCAGCGTCTCCAGCTGCGCGGGCGGCAGTTCGCCCAGTTCGCCGGTCAGCAGGTCTTCCAGCGGGCCCAGCATCAGGGTCAGGGGCGTGCGCAGTTCGTGGCTGGCGTTGGCAAAAAAGGCGGTCTTGGCGCGGTCCAGTTCGGCCAGGGCCTCGGCGCGCTGGCGTTCGTGCTCGTAAGCCCGAGCACTCGCCAGCCCCGAAACAATCTGCGCCACACACAACTCCAGAAAGCTGCGGTAGGCGTCGTCCAGCGGCCGGTAGGGGTTAAGGCCCGCGATCAGCAGCCCCGCCGGGTGCTCGGCCCCGGGCTGGGTCAGCGGCAGGCTCAGGGCGCGCGCCGGGGGGCGGTCCCAGGGGCCGCCGGGCAGATCCGGTCCGCTGCTCAGGTCATGCTGTTCGCTGCTCACTTCGCCGGCCAGCACGGCAGCAACCGCCCAGGGGCCGTTCTCGTCCCCGGGCGTCAGCTGGGCCGGGGCCAGCGGATGGTGGTCGGGCAGCCCAAAGCGCAGGGCGCAGCGCAGGGTGCCGTCCTCGGCAGGCAGGTAGATCAGGGCAAAGGGCAGGTCGTGGGCCTCGGCCGCCAGGCCCACGCGCACCGCGTCCATCACCTCGGCGGTGCGGCGCGCCTCGTTCAGCTGCGCCGAGAGCCGCCCCAGCACCCGCAGCCGCCGCTCGCCCACCACCCGCTCGGTTTCCTCGGTCACCACGCACAGCATCCCGGTCACGGCGCCCGCGTCGTCGGCCAGGGGGCTGTAGGAAAAGGTGTGGTAGGTCTCTTCGGGGTAGCCGCTGCGTTCCAGAAACAGCTGCAGGCCCTCGTCCCAGGTGGCCTCGCCGGTCTGCAGCACATGGTCAATGCGCGGGCCCGCCGCCGACCAGACCTCGGCCCACACCACGTCCGAGCGCGTGCCCAGCGCCCAGTCGCCCTTAACCCCCAGGGTGGGCAGGTAGGCGTCGTTGCAGAAAAAAATCAGCTCCGGGCCCCAGGCCATCCACATCGCAAAGCGCGAGGTCAGCATGATGCGCACGGCCGTTTTCAGGCTCTGCGGCCAGCTGGCGGGCACGCCCAGCGAGGTCCGGGCCCAGTCGAAGGCCAGCATGCGCCGCGCCATCTCGCCGCCACCTGCGAACAGGCCCAGCGACAGGTCGAAATCGGGAGGGGTGGTCATGGACAGTCAGGAGCATACGGCACCGCTGCGCCCCGCCCCATGAGGGCGCCCCGCCCTGGTTCAGCGCCCAAACGGCCAGCGGGAACCGTGGCGTTCACGGTTCCCGCTGTGGCCCCTGCTGACCGTTATTCGGCGCTGGTGGCTTCGGTGCTTTCTTCAGTACCCTCGGCGCTGCTGGCTTGCTCGGTGCTGGCTTCCTCGGTGCTGGCCGGCTCGCCGCCCTGCTTCTGGGCGCCGCTCAGCTGGCTCATGGCCTGCTGCAGGCCCTTTTCACGCACGAGGCTGGTGTAGTAGGCGTTGATGCCGTTCGGGCCCAGCTGCTTGCTCAGCTCGGCGGGGCTCAGGCCGTTGGCCTGGGCCAGCGCGTTCATGGTCTGGTTGAACTCGGCGTCGCTGACCTGCACGTTCAGGTCCTCGGCCAGCTTCTCCAGCACCAGATCACGCTTCACGCGGGATTCAGCGTTCTTGCCCAGGTCGGCCATGAAGTCCTCAAGCTTGCCCTGCTCTTTCATGAAGCTCTCGTACTCGCTCCACTTCACGCCCTGGCGGCCCAGGTCGTCCTTGATTTCTTCGAGCATGCTCTCGCGGCGGCGGGTCAGCAGGGCCTGGGGAATGTCGGCTTCCATGCCGTCCATCAGGGCGGTGATGAATTCCTCGCGGCGCCCGGCCTCGCCTTCCTGCTGCGCGCGGCGCTCCAGTTCGGCCTTCAGATCGGTGCGCAGACGCTCTAGGGACTCGAAGTTCAGGCTGCTGGCGAACTCGTCGTTCAGCTCCTGCAGCTGCTTGGTCTTCACGTCCACGATCTTCACGGTGACCGTGTGCTCGGGGTGTTCGTGGTCACCGTGGGTGTGGGCGGGCACGGTGATCTGCACGGTGTCGCCCGCCTGCTTGCCCAGCAGCGCCTCGCGCACGTGGGGCTCGGCCACGTCGAGGTAGACGGGGTAGGTGCCGCCCTCTTCGCCCTCTTCCTCGATGGTCACCTGATCGCTGGCCTCAATGGGGCGCTCGGCGCTCTCGAAGGTGGCGTTGCGCTCGCGCAGGTCGCTGAGCGTGCGCTCCAGCACCTCGTCGGTGATTTCGGGGGCCTCGGCGCTGAGTTGCAGGCCGCTCCAGTCTGCCAGTTTGACTTCGGGGTAGGTTTCGCCCTTCACGGTGAATTCGAAGGACTGACCGCTCTGCAGGGCCTTGGGGTCAATGGTGGCGTCCACCAGGCTCAGCTTCAGCTCGCGGGCGGCCTGGGGGTAGTGGGTCTGCAGCAGGCGGTCACGCACTTCCTGCTCCACGTAGCCCTTGCCCACGCGGCCTTCAATCACCTTGCGCGGGGCCTTGCCGGGGCGGAAACCGGGCACGCGCACGTCGCGGGCCAGGCCAGCCCACACCTGGTCGTAGGCGCGGTTCACTTCGGCGGCGGGCACCGACACCTTGAATTCCACCTTGTTGCCTTCTCTGCTGATCAGCTCTGCCATTGGGTCTCCCGTCTGCACCTGGGTCCGGCGGCTTCGCGGCGCGCCCCGCCTGAGGGGGCTGTGCTGGGCGAACCGCCAGACGCGCAGGCGCCCGATCTTGATTCTGCCGTGTCGCGGCGCGCCTCCGCTGAGGGTGGGCACGCGACATGCCGCCGAGCATCATAGTGCATTTGCCCAGGGTCTGGGCGCGCGCCCTCACAGCGGCACCCGGGACCGCCGAGGCGACGCCCCGCAACGGTCCTGGGGCGAGCGAAGTGAGTGTCTGCGACAGAGGGCGGTTGGCGTGGGGTTGAGGGACTGGTCTTTGATCCTGGGGTGCCACTGGCTGCCGCTGTCAGACATCCGGCGCCGGGCAAGCCGCGAGGGCGAGGGGCGCGTGCATATCCCCCTGGCACACCGACCAGGGGGTTTACCGCTGAGGGTCATACGGGACTCCTCTGGCCGCTTGGAAAGAGCGCAGGGGTGCTGCTCCATCGCCGGAGCCCCGTCTGTTCCCCTGTTCGCTCTTCTGCGGAGCGCTCCGAGTCTACGAGGCAACGCTGAGCTCACCCCTCGCCTTCGGCTCACCTGAGGGCCGTACCAGCCCTGTGCTCAGCGCTCCTGCACGGCGCTGCAGGCGCCCGCCTCCTCAATGTCTGCGTCCGCATTCTTCCCGTACAGGGCGTCGCCGCTCATCTTGTCCGGGGCAATGGTGCCCAGCTGGTCAATGCGGCATCCGAAAATCCGGCCGTCATCGGCAAAGATGGCCAGCACGGCGCTCGTGGGGGTGATCTTGAGCAGCATCTCGCCGGGAATGGCTCCGGAGACTCGCCCTTGCCACAGGTCGCCCTCGGCCTTCAGGCTGCCCTTCCAGCTGCCCAGCGGGGTGGTGACCGTCCAGGTGTCGCCGTCCCGGGGCGCCAGGGGCCACGAGGGCCGGACAGCCACCACGCGGCTGGCCAGCGCAGAGGCCGGCCCCTGCGCCGCGCTGCACTGGCCCAGCGAACGCTCGCTTTTCATGTCGTAGGCGGTGCCGGTGAGCACGGCCCCGCTGGCCCCTGCGCGCTCAATGACGCACAGCTGCTCGGCCGTTTGCGACACCACCATGAAGGTCAAATTCGTAGTGTCGGCCACCGCACCCAGCACGGCAGGCGGCGTGCGCGAGATGATGCCCGAGAGGTTTTCTGGCTGGCCCTCCAGGGTCGCCGTCACTGTGCCACTGGGCATCTTGACACTCCAGGTCTGCCCCGCTGCCAGCCGGTAGGGCCAGCTTGGCGCGCTGGTGTTGGCGGGGGCCGCGCGGCCCTGCAGCTGCCCGGTGCAGGTGCCGCGCGCCTCGCCAGGGCCATCGGTCTTGGCGAAGAACGACAGTTTGCCGCTGTACACGGGCCCCGCACCCCTTTCCAGACGACACGCCCAGTAGCCACCGCCGGGCTGAGGCGTCAGCAAGGACCAGAGCGTCTTGTCGTTTGACAGCACCAGCCAGCCCTTCTGGGTGCCGCGCGGGGTGCCCACCTGCAGTTCGCGGTCACCGTCGCTGTCGAGCTTGCCGGCGGTTGCGGTCCAGGTCTCCCCGGCCGCCGAGAAGATCCAGGTCTGGCCCTCGGCGGTGGCCGGCGGCCAACTGGCCCCGCTCTGGGCCGAGGCCGCCGTGCTCAGGGCAGCCACGGCGCGCAGCAAGGCGCCCGCCAGCAGACGGGCCACGGCGGCGCGGCGCGGTGAGCGGCGTGTGGGCTGGGCGCGTACGGTGGTGGTCATGGGTCCACCGTACGGACACGCCAGGACACTTGGCGGGACACTTGAGGCAAGCGGCCCGCCGGAGGACGGGCAGCACGCCCCCAGCGCACCCAAACAGCGAACAAGCACCAGGCCACCCGGTGCTTGTTCGCGCTGTGGTGCGAGGAAAGGGACTTGAACCCTCACTCCCTACGGGAACCAGATCCTAAGTCTGGTGCGTCTCCTCTGGGACACATTCCCAGCTCAGCGCCACATTTCACCCCCTGCGACCTACCACGCCTCACGTAGTCTGCTGCGCTTACCAGGAGCACAGCCATGAACGTTCAGGAAGCAATCTCAGAGTTTCAGCGTGAGCACAAGGCCAGAGGAAGCACCCCACGCACGGTGAAGTGGTACGGCGAAACACTCTCCCGGCTTTTGCGTGAAGACCTCGCAACGCCTATTGGAGCCCTGACACCCTTCGCTCTCTCAAGGGCCGTGAACGTGGCAGCAGAGCGTGGGGTGAAGGCAGCTACCCTTGCCAACTACGACAGGGCTTTACGGGGCTTCACAGCGTGGCTACATGGGGTGGAACTTCTACCACGCGACCTGATGAAAGGCAGGAAACGTCCCCAGGTCCGATGGCAGCTACGCCAAGTGGCGACCTCTGAGGAACTACGCAAGCTCTTTGAAGTTGCCCGGAGGGACAAACGCTACGCAGAACGAAACTGCGCCATCCTCGCTTTGCTGGCTGGCTCAGGCTTGCGCGCTGGTGAGGTTGCCACGCTGCGTCTTGTGGACGTGGACTGGCAAGACAGCGCCGTGAAGGTGTCAGGAAAGACAGGCACACGCCTTGTCCCGTTAGACCGAACCACGCTGCGCTTGCTGAGGCGTTACGTCACTCACTCCCGGCGTGGGAATCACCCCAACGTTTTCCTCTTCAACTCACGGCCCATCACAGGCCGAACACTCACACTGCTCCTCACCCGAATGAGCAAGCGTGCCGGGTTTGATCGGCACATTACGCCCCACTTGCTCAGGCATACGGCAGCCACGGTCTACCTTCGGAATGGTGGAGACGTGGCAAGCCTGAGGCGCATCCTCGGACATTCCACGCTGGCGACCACGGCTCTCTATCTCCACTTGGTGCCAGAAGACTTACAAAACAAACTG
This sequence comes from Deinococcus multiflagellatus, assembly GCF_020166415.1. Taxonomy (NCBI): domain Bacteria; kingdom Thermotogati; phylum Deinococcota; class Deinococci; order Deinococcales; family Deinococcaceae; genus Deinococcus; species Deinococcus multiflagellatus. The sequence goes on along the minus strand of NZ_JAIQXV010000019.1, from coordinate 72,142 downwards.
GAACGCTTCTCCCCTCTTGCATCTGCTGGCGTGAAATAAATCGTCGTAATGTGGACGTATGCAAAAGAACATTCGTTGCGAGTTCAAGCTAGACAAAGACACACACTCCATTCTGCACATGCTGGCGCTCTAGAACGGTCAATCCATCTCTGAAGCCATTCGACAGGCCATTCGCGCTGCCTATAAAGCCACTCGATAACCTCTCTGCACAGGGAGGTTTTATTTTTGGATCAAGGTACGGAGAAAAGTCGTTCTAAACTGGTTGACAGGAATCGGACATCTACCGATTACCGGAGGTAAACGCATGTCTAGATCGCAGAAAAAGATAGCCGTAGACAGTCAACGATTACTGCTGAACGTCGCCTCAAATCTTCAGCACTGATAGCTTGAATAGGCAGAGATAAAGTTGCGAAGCGCAGCGAAATTCCTCTCCGTTCAGGCACAAAAGGATTAGCGTCCCACGAATGAAGATCTATTCGGATTCTGGAAAGCTGCGCTTAGAGAGTGCGCACAGTTGATCTGGGAAGGGAAATACCAACAAAGCGCAGAACGTATAGAGACTGTGGCCGATTAGATCAGCGCATACCGGAGCAAGGCATGAACTTAGAGAATGCCTACAGTGCAGCACACACCCTCTCCTTACCTGGGTTCACAAGATCACCAGATTGGTTCAAGCGCTCCACTGAGTAGAAGTTGTGGCAACTAAGGGAACATTTACTCACGCACCGTGACGATATTTCCACGCGCCGTGAAATTGAAAGGCTTGCATGTCTCTCATAGCGTACCGAGACGCAACGGAGGGAAACCGAGGATTTAGCCAGAGCTACAGCGAAGTTCCTTCAATAGTTCGAGATGGGATTTACTACAGGCGACGTGGAAACACTACAGACCATCCCAGCAATGCAGAAAGAGTTACGCAAGCGTCATAGATAGGCAGGAAGTGCAGAACGCTTCAACTTTGACCAACCCACGGGGGAAGTCATAGAGCGCTGCGCTCGATAGATTCTGACAATGGCCGGAGACATGGGCCTTATTCCAGACGTGACGGCGTGGGCAAGTCGCCTGGATGAGCGCTCCACGCGAGACTTCACAGTCACCCTGGCAGGTGTGGGAGACATTGACGGCGATGTCAAAACTACGTTCGGTGAAAATGTGGTTCTGGAAATGAAGACACCCACGCACCCTGAGGGATGGTTTCTCCGTATGCCTGAAGGTGAACACATCCTCTCAGCACGCTTCGGAATGGATGGCGTGGAGATTCTGTGGATACCTGTAGATGCCTTGAGGCGTCTTTAGCCTACTGGTTAGCCCTGGTACGTCATGAACCGGAACACTGATCGACACGGGAACGCAGATATTTCAGATGGGAAAGGAGGAACTATCAACCTTCTTTCTCCTTCCAGGCTCAAGAGTCTGAATGAGGTAGTTGATTTAACCCCGGCGTGGAAAGAAGCTGCCTCCCGTGAACTGCTGACCTAACTGGACACCCGTTCTTGTGACATCGGCGCTGCGCTAAGTTTAGCAATCAAAAGAACCACGCGAGCGCATTGGAACACATTGGACTGGACAGTTTTGTCTAGTATGCATCTATTCATTTGCTATATTCATCTGCATACTCGAATTAGAATAAGGCAACGCATAGACAGAGTTGTCCAGCAGCAAAACATAGCAAGTCTGAAGCAGTGGCGTTTTTTTAATAGAGAGACACGACGAACTCGGGGGGTGGGGGTATCGAATTCCCAGTAATTTAAGTGGGGGTGGGGAGGACAGAGGAGGGTATCTTTTTATTATCCCCAGAAAATATTCAATCAAATCAAAGTTGCTTTTCCCCAGGAGACACATATCCCAGCGCAGGCATAGGCATAAGCAAGGCTCGCATTTTTCAGAACACACAGGCTACTCCTACCACGCGCACCGAAACCGAAACCACCCATGAACCAATTTACACCAATCTCCAGCGAAGGATTCCCAGCCATGAGCAATAAGTAGATCAACGATTATTCCTTAAGTGGCACACCCGGTATAATCAAATGCTGCGCCTATCCCCAAGAGCGATACTTGTCGAGCGAAATGTTTAAGGCTTACGAGACTGCCATGCTCTCGTGGCTTGGGAAGAAACTGATTCGCAAAGGCTACAACGATCAGCCCATTCCCACACTCGACCTCTTGCTGCACCACACATGCTTTAAGTGTGGCGCATATGCAAGAGAACAATCCAAACTCCCCGGCGTGGGACATCGAGCGTTTTGCATTCGCTGTGACATTCAATTGAACGAGATAGCGTTGACGCACATGGGCCTGTCTAATGCCGGAGATCTGTTGACGGCCTACATCATGCGTATGGCCCCTGAGCACATCAGGGATTACAAGCACTACCTACCCCGTACCACTGAGGCTCAGGCAGCAGACTTTGCGTCCAGCATTCCTAGACACTTGGACTAAGCTCGCTCCTGGCTCTTATCTAACAGGTATTAGGTAAGAGAAAAAGGAAGCTCAGCAACTGAGCTCAAGGCATGAAGAAACCCGGCTCTAAGGCCGGGTTCTCTCGTTCGTCTCTCAGGCTTTCAAGGCCTGCACAGCAACGGAGGCTTCCGGTTGCCTGAGCCTTTCCACGTCTGCCAGTAGGCATCTCACCGTCTCAGCGTGGAACTCAAGTGAGTACCTTCCCTCTGCGAAGTTAGCAAGAGTGTCATAAAAGACTTCCAGCAACTCCATAAGCTTTTGCTCTTTTGTCATAGGGTCATGATATTTGATGGCTCATTACGTGCAAATCCGTAAAGCAACTGGTAAACTACGTAACACATCTACTATTTGCTGGCCTTGAGGCATTGTGTCACGTACTGGGAAATGATTTGACTTTGACTATTACCCATTGACACAACGACATAATCTTTCCACACGCTCCCAGAGAAGAGAGCAAGGATGGAACCAACTTTAGGGAGAGAGGTGAAAGTAATCAGCTCATTAGAGCCAAAAGGCGTGCCAGTCATGATCTTAAGCAGAGCGTACCTAACATCACCCCCAGGCAGGTGCAGGACGCTATACGGCTGGCAGCGCTCATCGTCAGCGATGAAATAGCCTCCGTTGAACGGCTGGGCATGTGAAAGACCGAGACTCAGCAATAAGACTGGCACTGCCCTGGTCAGTTGTCGCATACCCCCAGGGTACAAGGCGTCCAAAAGGAGCCACGCGCCTGTCTGGTGCCGTTATGATGGCTTCAGCGTAGCGCGTGCTCCGTGGATATGACCGTCTAGGACGGTATTTGTGGTGCGAGGAAAGGGACTTGAACCCTCACTCCCTACGGGAACCAGATCCTAAGTCTGGTGCGTCTACCAATTCCGCCATCCCCGCACGTTGTGTTGACTGCCTACTGAAAAGACTCGGCCCCGGGCATGCGCCTGGGGCCGGGTGTCTGGGGTGGATTATGGGATTTGAACCCACGACCTCCGCTTCCACAGAGCGGCGCTCTAACCGGCTGAGCTAAACCCACCACGCGCCCACGTCTTGCAGGCCCACACAGCTTAGAGGGGGCGGGCCAGGGTGTCAATCCCGGCCCGCTGGCCCCTGGCCATTTGGCGGAGTGAGCCGCGTGCCCGCACGCCAGCGGCGCCGCCTGCCCACAGCTGGGCAGGGCGGCGCCGCGAGTGCCGCCGCACTACTTCAAGGTCTTCACGTAGGCCTGAATGGCGGCGATCTGGGCGTCGGTGGCAGGGGCGCCGTCCAGGCCGGTCTGGGCAAAGCGGGGCATCACGGTGCCCAGGGTGCGGCCACTGGGGTGTTGGCCGTTCAGCACCGCCTCACGGAAGTCGGCCGCCGTCCAGGCCTTTGTGTCGGCCAGCCCGGGGCCCACGCCCCCTTCAGCCTGGGCGCCGTGGCAACCCGCGCAGTTGCCCGCGTACAGGGCCTGCCCGTCGGGGGTGGTGGTCGCCGCCGCCGCCGCGACCGTCACCTCGCCCCCGGCCCCCGAGAGCCGCCCCCCGGCCTGGTAGGCGCCCAGCCCCAGCACCGTGCCCAGCACCAGAAACGTCACGAAGCCTGCCACCTGCTTGCCGCTGTAAAACTCGCCGCTCACGCTTACCACAACCTCTGGCCGGGCACGAACTGGTAGCTCGCCAGCATGGGCCCAATCACCGGGGCGTACACCAGAATCACCAGCAGCAGCGAGGCCACGGTGAGGGCCAGCAGGGGCTCGGTGCGGCGCACCAGGGTGCTGGCGCTGGCCAGCTGCTCGCCGGCCGCGCTGATCGCGTCGCTGTAAGGAATGGGGGTGCTTTCGGGGTCGTCCACCCGGGGCGAGAGGAGGGTCCTGAACAGCACCCCGAAGAAGAAGATCGCCGCCACGAACAGCACCATGCCGCTCACGGCCGTCATCAGCTTGGGCAGGGCAATGTTCATGCCGTCGTACACCGCCTGCTGGGCGGCGGCGCTCACCTGCGCGCGCCGGGGCACGCCCGCCAGCCCCTGCCAGTGCATGCCCACCGCAAAGAGCATCATGCCGCCGAACCACAGCCACACCGAGGCCAGCGCCGCGCGGGGCCACGCCAGCCGCTTGCCGGTCAGGTGCGGAAGGAGCCAGAACACCAGGCCCATGAAGGTGAGGGTGGTGGCGGTGCCCACCGTGATGTGAAAGTGCCCGGGAATCCAGGCGGTGTTGTGCACCACGGGCGAGAAGGCCATTGAGGCGTTCACGATGCCGCCCGCGCCGCCAAAGATGAACGAGATCATGGCCAGGACCTGCGCGGTCATGGAGGCGTTGCCCCAGGGCAGGCGCGTGACCCAGCCAAAGAGACCGCGCCCGCCGCGCGCCCGCGCCGAGTCTTCCAGCGCCGCGCCCACCGAAAAGGCCGTGAGCAGGCTGGGCACCGCCACCAGGAAGGTCAGGAACATGTGAATGACCTTCCAGCTGCTCTGCACGTTGGGGTCGGCGTACTGGTGGTGCAGGCCCACTGGCACGCTGAAAATCAGGAACAGGGTGAAGGCCAGCCGGGCCAGCCCCTCGCTGGCGATGCGGCCCCCCGCCTGCCGGGGCAAGAAGGCGTACCACGAGATATAGGCGGGCAGCAGCCAGAAGTACACGATGGGGTGCCCGGTCCACCAGAACAGCGTGCGGGCCAGCAGCGGGTCCACCCCGCGCGTGAGGCCCAGCGACCAGGGAATCAGCATGACCACGACTTCCACGACCAAGCCCAGCGAGGCCACGCCCCACATCAGCCACGTCGCCACGCTCATGTAGGCCACCAGCGGGGTCACGCGGCCGGGGTTGGCGCGTTTCCAGCCTACCCACAGCAGCACCACCTGCGCCGCCACCAGCAGGCTGGCCGCCACCATCACGGCCGCGCCGATGTAAAAGACGGGGCTGCCCTCCAACGGCGGGTAAAAGGTGTACAGCACGGTGGCGTTGTTGGTGAGCAGCGGCACGGCGGCCGTCAGCAGCCCGGCCGTCATCATCAGGTAGGTGAACCACGCAAAGCGCATGTTGGGGCGCACCCGCAGGTCACGCGCGGGCAGGTACAGCATCCAGCCGCTGATAAAGAACTGCGTGAACACCAGGGCGTTGAGCACGCCGTGCAGGGTCAGGCCCTGGTAGTAAGACTTGATCAGGTTTTTCAGCAGCGGGTAATCGTAGAGGTTGATGCCGCCGTAGTTCAGCGCCTGCAAGGGGCCCAGCATGACCCCAATGAACAGCGCCAGAAAGGCGGTGACGATGTAGTACTGGGTCAGCTTCTTCAGGCTGGCCAGGGTGGCCGCGTCCAGCGCCGAGGGGGCAGACCCCACCGCAGGCTGCGGGGCAGGAATGGTGGTCACAGGGCTTACTCCTTGGCCGCCGGGGCGGGCGGCTCGACCAGAAAACGGGTCATCATGTTGTGGTGGCCCAGGCCGCAGTACTCGTTGCAGATGACGTGCTGCTCGCCGGGATGACGAAAGGTGACGGTCAGACTGGCCACGTGGCCGGGCAGCAGTTCCACATTCACGTTCGTGCCGGTGATCTGAAAGCCGTGGGCGACATCGGTGGCGGTCACGTGCAGGGTGATGGGGCGCCCAGCGGGCAGGCGCAGCACCGCCGGCTGAAAGGTGAAGTTCCCGGCCACGATGTAGGCGTCCAGGGTGCCCTGGTCATTGACCACCGGCTGCCCCGCCTCATCCACCACCAGGCCGGGCTTGGCAAAGGGCGTGGCGGCGAGCTTGGCCGGGTCTATTCGGCCCTTGGTTGCGGCCATGCTGTGGCCGCCGCCCTGCGCGCTGAGGGTGGGGTACGTGCCGCTGAGCAAACTGCCCAGCACGCCCACGAACAGCAGCACGGTCATAACCACCGCAATGCCGAGCCAGATGCGCTCGTAGCGTTCCAGGGCGTGGTGGTCCAGGCGCGGGACAGGCGCGCGGGACATCTCAGGCCCGTCCCTGGAAAATGCCCAGCACCAGCAGCCACAACGTGGAAATGCTGAGCAGCAGCACGGCAATCACCATCAGGGTACCGCGCGGGGGCGCGGTGCGCTCTGGGGGGGCTTCGTGGGGGTGAGGCTCGTGGGGCGGGCGGCTCATGACCGTCCCTCCCGGCCCGGGTGCGTGGCCTGTGTCCGTTCAAGAATCCGCATGAACAACCTCCATGCGGCGAGCCTCGTGCCGGGACGTTACGGGGGCATTACGGGCGCAGGGCATGGGGAGGTGGGCGGCGTGGCTGGGGTGCCCAGCATTGGACAAGCATCTGGCTTCAGGCCAGACCCGGAGGCACCCAGCCGCTGCTGCCCTTCCTCTGAACTTCCCGTGACGTTCAAAGTGTTGATGGGGCAAGTGTGCCGGTCCGGCCTGCCGCTCTACAGCAGTCGGCCCTGATCGGCCGAGCGCGCCGCCGGGTCCGGCGTGGCCACCGGCACCCCGTGGGCGTTCAGGGCCTCGCGCAGCATGGGAATGTTTTTCAGGGCATGCCCCTTGGTGGTGTTCTCAAAGAAGATGTACAGCTCGGAAAGGTCCTCGGCCACCAGGGCAATTTTCTGGGCCCACTCTTCCATCTCGGCGCGGCTGTAGCGGTAGTCGTGGCGCTCGGCCGCGCTCTGGCCTTCCCACCAGCTGCCCGCATTGCGCCCATGCAGGCGCAGGTAACCCACATCGCCCGTGGCGTGCAGCTGCGGTTCGGGCAGGCCGCCCACTGGCGGATAATCGGGGCTCACCCAGATCAGGCCGCGCTCGGCCATGCCTTCGCGCACCTCGGGGCGGTCCCAGTCGGCACCGCGCAGTTCCACGGCCAGTTCGTGGCCGGTAAAGCGCTCGGCCAGGGCCTGCAGGTACTTGCGGTTCTCGGCGGTGCGGTGAAACGAATAGGGAAACTGCGCCAGATACGGGCCCATCACGCCCGCCTCGCGCAGCGGCTGGGGGCTTTGCAGCATGCGGTCAAAGTCGGCGTCGGTGGGGGCGCGGTCATGGGTAAAGACCTTGTTCAGCTTGACCGCAAACCGGGTCTGGGCACCGCTTTTGCGCACCATGCCCTCAAAGGCCTTCAGACCCGGAATGCCGTAAAAGGAACTGTTCAGCTCTACAGCGTCGAAGTGCGCGGCGTAGGTGGCGAGATAGTCGTCCTTGCGTACGCCCTCATACAGCAGGCCCGGCTCGGCCCAGTCCTCGTTGGTGTAGCCCCCACAGCCGATGTACACACGCATACGGCCAGGGTAAGCGCCCCTGGCCGCCTGGAGCGCGAAGTCTGAAGATTTCCGTCACGCATGGGCAGAGGTGGCGCGCTGGGGACGTACGGCCGCCAGTTGGCACACCCCGGGCAGCCTAATGGGTGCGCGGGCGGCGGTTTAAGGTGGTCCAGAAGGCCTGAATGGTGCGCAGGGCCTCGCGGAACTGGGTAAAGTCCAGCGGCTTGACCACGTAGCCGCTGGCCCCGTGGGCGTAGCACTCGTGGATGTCGCGGCCCTCGCCGCTGGTGGTGAGCATCACCACTGGCAGGCCCTGCAGGCCAGACTCGGCGCGGATGGCGTCCAGCACAGCCAGTCCGTCCATCTGGGGCATTTTCAGGTCCAGCAGCACCAGGTCTGGCAGGGTGCCGGCCGCGCGGGCCTCGCGCAGCAGCTGCAGCGCCTGTACCCCGCTGGACGCCACCAGCACCTCGGCGCGCTCCGGCGCGTCGTCCAGGGCCGTCAGGGCCAGCTCAATGTCGTGGTGGTTGTCGTCAACAAGCAGGATGCGGTGGGTGTTCACAGTGCCCCCAGGTGCAGGTGAGACCGAATCCAGAAACGGGCCACAGATGTGGCGGCTGGGCCCCACCGCACAGGAGAGAAAGAGAGAAGAAGACGCTGGGAGAACGATGAGCACGGAGCAAGCGAAGAACCTTCGACTTGACCTGGGGCAGACACACGAACCAGTGACACCGGGCCACCAGTGACCCACAGTTTAACAAAATTCCGTGAGAAGACCTTAAAGATCCCCTTATCCAAGCACCTCACGCCGCCCAGGGCAACGCTTCAAAGCAGCGCAGAAACGTTCCTATTTCTCGGGGCAAGGCACTTTGTTCGCTCTGCTCGCTTGTGCTCAAGATCAACAGCAGGGGACTGGGCGTGGGCGGGCCCGTGGCGATCACGCTGTTCTCGACAGGGTCCGCGCCGCTTCTGGGCGCGGCGCGTAGACTGGCGCGCATGTTGACCAAGCGCATCATTCCCTGCCTGGACGTGCAAAACGGGCGGGTGGTGAAGAACGTTCGCTTTTTTGAAAACCACCGCGACGCCGGCGACCCCCTGGCGCTGGCCCAGGCCTACGAGGCGCAGCAGGCCGATGAACTGGTGTTCTACGACATCACCGCCACCCATGAAGGCCGCAGCCTGATGCTGGACGTGGCCGCCCGGGTGGCCGAGCAGGTGATGATGCCCCTGACGGTGGGCGGCGGGGTCAATGGGCTGCCGGACTTCCGGCAACTGCTGCTGGCGGGCGCCGACAAGATCAGCGTGAACAGCGGCGCGCTCAGCCGCCCCGAGCTGATCCGCGAGGCCAGCGACCACCACGGCGCGCAGTGCGTGATGCTGAGTATTGACGCCAAGCGCCGCCCAGAGGGGGGCTGGAACGTGTTCCGCGCGGGCGGCCGGGTGGACACCGGCCTGGACCTGATTGAGTGGGCGGTGCGCGGACAGGCGCTGGGCGCGGGCGAAATCTGCCTGAACGTGATGGACGCCGACGGCACCCGCGCCGGCTTTGATCTGGAGGCCACGCGGGCGGTGGCCCGCGCGGTGGACCTGCCGGTGATCGCCTCCGGGGGGGCCGGGAAACTGGAAGACTTCCGCGACGTGCTGCGCGGCGGGGACCAGGGCGGCCACGCCGACGCCGCCCTGGCCGCCAGCGTGTTTCACTTTGGCGAACTGACCGTGCCGCAGGTGAAGGCGTACCTGAAAGGCGAGGGCCTGGCCGTGCGGCCGGAATGGGGAACGGGGCGTGGACAGTGGTAAGTGGGCCGGCGCGTTGTGCCACTGCCCACGCCCCCCTCATCACCCCCTGCCCGGAGGGCCCCCATGACCACTGACCTGCCCAGCACCCTGACCTTTGACCCCCAGACCGGCCTGATTCCGGTCGTGACCCAGGACGCCCGCACCGGCGCGGTGCTGATGCAGGCGTGGGCCGACCGCGCGGCGGTGCAGCGCACCCTGGACACCCGCGAAGCCACCTACTACTCGCGCAGCCGCCGCGAGCAGTGGATCAAGGGCCAGACCAGCGGCCACACCCAGCGCGTCGTGAGCGTGCAAGCCGACTGCGACGGCGACAGCCTGCTGTACCGCGTGGAGCAGACCGGCCCGGCCTGCCACACCGGGGCCTACAGCTGTTACCACCAGCCGCTGCTGGCAGGCGACGACCCCGGCAGCGGCCTGGACGGCACCCTGGAGCGGGTGTACGCCACCATTGCCGAGCGGCTGGCCACCCTGCCCGAAAACAGTTACGTGGCCCGGCTGCACGCGGGCGGCCTGGACCGGGTGCTGAAAAAGATCAGCGAGGAAGCGGGCGAGGTGCTGCTGGCCGCCAAAAATGGGGACCGCGCCGAACTGGCCACCGAAGCCGCCGACCTGCTGTTTCACCTGCTGTTCGCCCTGGCCGAAGTGGGCGTGGGCCCAGCAGAGGTGGCCGCCGTGCTGCAGGCCCGCGAGGGCAAAACCGGCCTGAAAGGCCCTAAAGAGGTGGGCTGAGCAGAACTGCCCCCCAGTGCCGAGGGTGGAGAACGCAGAGGGGTTAAGGGTGTGGACTCTCAAGCCCTCCCGGGCGACCAAAGCGGGCGGCCAGAGCAGACAGCGGCGCCGGGGCCGCCTGAGTGGTTGCCGGGTGGATCTGCCCTATTCAGAACAGACTGCTGTTCGTCTGCAGTGCCGTCCAAGTCCAAATCACAAACATCCAGACTTGACGGCCGCCGGCTGAGGGCCTCCCCGGGCAGCACAAGCATAAAGAAGGCATGAACGGCGGGGCTGATCCACCGTTCCCTGTGCCGCTTACCCCTGATCAGGAGTGCCCCGGCCACCTGAGGAAGGGTCTGGGCCCTCCCCCACCTCAGGAGGGACCCCTATGAAATACGCTGCGCCCCTTGCCGTGCTGTCTTCGCTCGTTCTGGCTGCCTGCAATCCGCCGGTGACCCCGGCCGCCCCCAGCGGTCAGGTGGTCTACGGCCTGGGTGCCGGGGGCCAGCTGGTCAGCTTTGGCCTGGACAATGCCAACGCCAGTCTGCGCACCATGCCCATTACCGGGCTGGGCAACGGCGAAACGCTGGTGGACCTGGACCTGCGCAACACCGACAACATGCTCTACGCCATGTCCAGCGCCGGGAATGTCTACCGCCTGAGCATGACGGGCGCCGCCACCCGCGACAGCGCGGCCCTGGGCGACGCCGCCGTGGCGATGGACTTCAACCCGGTCGCCAACCGCCTGCGGGTGCTGGGCACCGCTGACCGCAATTACCGCCTGACCCTGGCGAGCGCGCCGGTCCCGGGCACCTCGCCCGCCGGGACGGTCACCAACGACGGCACCTTCGCCTACGTAACGGCCACCCCCAACCCCAATCTGGTGGCGGCGGCCTACACGAATTCGTTCAACAACAGCGCCAGCGGCACGGTGAACGCAGGCACCACCACCGAACTGTTTTCCATTGACGCCGACACCGATGCCCTGGTGCTTCACAGCAACAACCCGACAGGCCCGGCCGGCAACTTCAGCCTGCTGACCACGCGCGGCGCGCTGGGCGTGGACGCCATGCCCGGCATGACCGGCTTTGATATCGCTGGGGCCAGCAGCGCTTACCTCAGCACCAGCGCTGCGGGCAGTGGCAGCACGGCGTTCTATACCGTGGACCTGGGCACGGGCCGGGCCACGCTGAAGACCACGGTGGGCGTGGGCCTCAAGAGCTTTGCGCTGGGCCTGAACCCGCAGTAAAGCCGCTTGCCCCAAGCCCCGCGTTCCCGCGCCAGGAACGCGGGGCTTGGTCTGGAGGGGCGCAGCTGTGCTCGCGTGCCCGGGGACTTCCTGCCACAATGAAGGCCTTCATCCCCCGGCAAGCGCTCCTTCTTCCCTTCTGCGCGCCTGCTCCGTCTTCTCCCCCCACGAGGTCCCCCTCCCATGTTCATCGCCCAGCTTAGTGACACGCATGTGGACACCGCCCAGCCGCACAAGGCCGAGGCGCTGCGCCGCGCCGTGGCTTTTCTGACCACCCTGCCCCGCACCCCCGACGCCGTACTGATCACCGGCGACTGCACCGAGCACGGCCTTCCTGAAGAGTACGAGACGTTCCAGGCCGCGCTCTCGCCGCTGACCATGCCGGTATACGTGGTGCCCGGCAACCACGACGACCGCGCCCAGATGCTGGCGCGCTTTCCGCTGCCGGGCGAAGGGCTGAGCGGCTTCCTGCAGTACGCCGTGGAGGACCGGCCGCTGCGCCTGATCGGGCTGGACACCCACTGGCCGGGGCAGGGGGCGGGGCAGCTGTGCGCCGCGCGCCTGGCGTGGCTGGATGAGGTGCTGGCCCAGGCGCCAGAGCGCCCCACGCTGCTGTTCATGCACCACCCGCCCATCCAGAGCGGCCTGCAGGTGATGGACGCTATTGGCCTGCGGGGGCGCGCGGAACTGTGCGAGGTGGTGCAGCGCCACCCCCAGGTGGTGCGGGTGCTGGCCGGGCACGTTCATATGCCGCTCACCGCTGGCTTTGCCCACACCACGGTCATGACCTGCCCCGGCACCGACGCCACCTTTCAGCCGGACTGGGCGCAACCCCACAAGCTGGTGATCCAGTACCAGCCGCCCCTGGCCCTGCTGCACCACTGGCAGGAGGGCGCGGGGCTGGTCTCCTTTACGGCCGCCCCCGAACGCGCCCCCTGGGTGACCCTGCACGACGGCCAGCGGTGGGCGGGCTGAGGCCCCTTCTGCAGGCCCCCAAACCCGAATGGCGGCGCTGGGCGCGCGAGGTTCGGGCCGGGCTTCCCGACCGGTCCGGGGCGATCACCGCGCACTTGCGCGCCTTTTTACGATCCCACGGCGCCCGGCGCGTGCTGGCCTACCGCGCGCTGGCAGGCGAGCCCGACCTTGCTGCGCTGGCGGACGAGTTTGAGCTGCTGACCCCCCGCGCCCGCTTTCGCCCGCAGCCCCACCTGACCCTGCACCCCTGGCACACGGCCACCGAGCCCAGCCGCTTTGGCGCCCTGCAACCCCCAGCCGATGCGCCGCAGGTGCCGCTGGACACAGTGGACGCCGCGCTGCTGCCCGCCCTGGCCTACGACCGCGCCGGCGTGCGCCTGGGCTACGGCGGCGGCTTTTATGACCGCCTGCTGCCCGGTTTCGCGGGCCTGACGGTGGGCGTGATCCCGGCGGCGCTGCTGGTGCCCGCGCTGCCCCGGGACCCCCACGACTGCCCGGTGGCGTGGCTGGCCACCGAGGACGGCGTGCAGCCCGCCGGGCGGGGCAGGGCATGAGCCGCTGGCCCTTTCGCCTGGGTGCCGCCGCCACGGTGGCGGCGGGCATGGCCGACCACCCCCGCGCCCACCAGGCCGCCGAAACCAGCCTGATCCTGGCCCTGATGACCGAGGTCCTGGCCCAGGCCCCGGCACGGTCACGCACCGATACCGCCCTGCTGCTGGCGGCCCTGGGGGCGTCGGGCCTGGGTGGGCTGCACATTGCCACGGCCACGCACCTGCCGGACCCCCAGGGGTATCCCACTGGTTTCCGGCGCGGCGCAGCGTGGTACGCGCTGGCCCAGACGGCGTATCTCGGTCTGCTGTGGCGTCACGGGGCCCGGCCGCACGCGGGCGCGTGGCCCCTGCGCCTGGGGGCCGCTGGGCTGGGCCTGGGCCTGCTGCTGCGGCACGACCGCGCCAGCCTGCCCACGCTCAGCGGTTACGGCACGCTCCTCTCCGGCATGGCGCTCCTGGCCGCCGACCCCCGGCTGGCCCCGGCGGCGGGCCGCGCCCTGCGGGTGGGCGGCTGGCTGTTCGTGGCCTCGGACCTGCTGATTCTGGTGCGGCGCTACCTGCTGCGAGGCCGCCTGAGCCGCGCCCTGGCCGAAGGGCTGATGCTGGCCCTGTATGCCGGGGCCCAGCGCCGACTGGTGGACGGGCTGCTGGAACTCACGCGCCGGGAACGGGAAAGCTAGTCGCTCAGCCCTCCACGCGCAGTTCGGCCTGCGCTGGCCCGGCCCGGTCCGCCACGATGGCCTGCGCGACCGCTTCGGGGGCCAGCGCCCCCTTGGGTGCCCGCCCCACCTGGGCCCACAGCCCCGTGTCCACCGCTGGCGGCAGCACCACCGTCAGGCCCAGGCCCCGGTGTTCCAGCCGGGCGATATCGGCGGCGCGGGCCAGGGCGGCCTTGCTGGCGGCGTACTGGGCAAACCCGCGCGCCGTGACCAGTTCGGGGCGGGCACCCAGCAGGTACACGCGCCCGCCCGGGTTCAGGTGCCCCAGGCCGTGCTTGAGGACCCACAGCGCCCCAAAATAATTGGCGTTCCACACCGCGCGCACCTGGGCGGGATCGGCCCCGGCCAGCGGTTCGGGGTGGGCGGCTCCAGCGGCGTAGACCAGGGTGTCCACCGGCGCCGCCAGCCCTTCAAACAGCGCCCGCACATGGCTCTCGTAGCCCAGGTCGGCGCCTTTGGCATGCGCGCCCAGCTCGCCCGCCAGCGCCGACAGGCGCGCTTCGTCCCGCCCGGACAGCGTCAGCGAAGCCCCCGCCTGGGCAAACGCCCGCGCGGTGGCCGCGCCGATCCCACCCGTCGCCCCGACAATCAGCACGTTCATTCCGTCAGTGAAGCCCTTTCCGGCGCGGCAGACGGTAGGCGGGCGTTCAGTCCACGTCCACCCCCAGCGCGGGGTGCCGGGCCAGTTCGGCGGCGCGCTGGACCTGCTGGGGCAGGTTGCGGCTCAGGCTCAGGGGCGGCAGGGCATCCAGGGGGAAAAAGCCGCTGTCGGTGGTTTCGAGGTTGGCGGCGTGCCCGCCGTCTTCTGGCCCGGTCAGCTCGCAATGCAAAAAGAGCTTGTACACCGCCCACAGGTCCGGCGGGTGGGGATGCTGGGCCTTGTCCAGCACAGCCAGCAGGCGCAGGGCACGCACCTGTCGCCCCGTTTCCTCCCAGACCTCGCGCACCGCGATCTGGCGCGGGCTCTCGCCGGGGTCGGCCCAGCCGCCGGGCAGGCTCCAGCGGCCATCGGCGGCCTCGCGGGTCAGCAGCACCTCGCCCCGGGCGTTCAGAACCACGGCGCGCACGTCCACCTTGGGGGTCAGGTAGCCTTCCTCCACCCGCAGCAGGGCCGCCACCTCGGCGGGGGCCTGCCCGGTCTGCTCGGCCAGCAACTCGGCGGTCAGGTCGCGCAGGCGCTCGAAGCGCTGGCGGTCGTAGGGGTCGCGGGTGTAGGTCAGCCCGGCCTGGGCAATGGACTGCAACTCGCGGAGCTGGGCCAGGGTGGGCATGGGGTGACTCTACCTGCCCCCCAGCGGCCACGCCTCCACCGGAAGGTAAACGGCGCCGGGCCCGGCCTTGCGCAGCCAGACCAGTTCGGTGGCCGTGAAGGTGAGCGGCTGGGCCTCCAGATCGGCAAAGGTGGCCTGCGCGGCGGCCAGCAGCGCCCTCAGGTCCACCCCCCGCCGCCCCAGCGCCACCGACAGGTGCGGCATCATCCCCGGGCCTTCATAGCCGAAGCGTTCGGCAGGGTTCAGGGCGGCCAGCAGCGCCAGGTGCAAGCCCACCGCCTCTGGACTGTTCACCTGTAGGTACAGCGCCGTCCCGTTGCGAAAGAGGCGCGGCCCGGCGATAGAGAGGGCCACCGACGAGACCTGTGCGGCCACCGCCCGCGCCTGGGGCACCCATGCCAGGGCCTCGCCCAGCCCGCTGCGCGCCTTGACCGTGACATGCGGGGTAGCGGCGGCGTCCCGAATGCCGTGCGCGGCCCGGAAGGCCACGACCTGCTCCGCCAGTGCGGGTGGGGGCAACAGGGCCAGGAGGTGAGACGAACTCATGCCCACCCGGCCCAGACCCGCAGGTCAGACCAAAAAGGAGCAGAATCGCCCTGCCAAACGGCCTTTTTTGGCTGTCCCATACACCCCTCTCTCCCCTCTTTCGTCCAAACCCCCCGGACGGCTGACCACCTGTTCCGCTACGATTTTCCCATGACCGACACCCCCACCGAGCCGCTGAAGCGGACGCCGCTGCACGCCGCGCACCTGCGCGCCGGGGCCCGCATGGTGCCTTTTGGCGGCTGGGACATGCCGGTGCAGTACAGCGGCCTGAAGGCCGAGCACGAGGCCGTGCGCAAAGGCGCCGGGGTCTTTGACGTGTCGCACATGGGCGAATTCCGCGTGACGGGCCCCGGCGCCCTGGCCTTCTTGCAAAGCGTGACGACCAACGACGTGAGCAAGCTGAAGCCCGGCCGCGCCCAGTACAACTGGCTGCCCGGCGTGCAGGGCGGGCTGGTGGACGACATTTACATCTACATGGTCCGTGACGGCGAATACCTGATGGTGGTGAACGCCAGCAACATCGCCAAGGACTGGGCCCACCTCAGCGCCCACACGGCGGGCTTTGAGGTGCAGCTGACCGATGAATCCGACCGCTGGGGCCTGTTGGCCGTCCAGGGCCCGAAAGCCGCGGAACTGCTGCAACCCCATGTGGACGTGGACCTGAGCGCCAAGAAGAAAAACGCCTACTTTGCGGCCAAGCTCTTTGGCTTTGACGTCATGCTGGCCCGCACCGGCTACACCGGCGAGGACGGCTTTGAGGTGTTCGTGGACGCCAGCGAGGCCGAAACCGTCTGGGACAAGCTGCTGGGCATTGGCCTGACCCCCGCTGGCCTGGGCGCCCGCGACACGCTGCGGCTGGAAGCCGGTTTCCCACTCTACGGCCACGAATTCAGCGACACCATCCATCCCCTGTCCAGCACCTACAGCTGGGTGGTCAAGGACAAGGCCCATGTGGGCCGCGAGCACATCAGCCTCGCGCCGGCGCACAAGCTGATTGGCCTGAAGCTGGAGCGCGTGCCCGTGCGCGAAGGCTACCCGGTGAAGGTGGCCGGGCAGGTCGTGGGCCACGTGACCAGCGGCACCAGCAGCCCCACCCTGGGCCACCCCATTGCGATGGCGCTGGTGGAGGCCGCCTACGCCACCGCCGAGACCTTTGAAGTCGAAGTGCGCGGTAAGGATCACCCGGCGACGCGCATGGACCTGCCATTTTACAAAGGGTAAGTGGGAAGTGGTCAGTGGTGAGTGGAGACCACACCGCAGGACCACCCACTGACCACTGTCCACTCACCACTTACAGTGAACCGAATTCCCCACAGGAGAACCTGATATGACCAACACCCCCTCTGACCTGAAATACGCCGCCTCGCACGAATGGCTCTCCGCAGACGGCACCGTGGGCATCACCGACTTCGCGCAGGAGCAGCTGGGCGACGTGGTGTACGTCGAGTTGCCCGAAGTGGGCCGCGTGGTGGAGGCTGGCGAGACGATTGCGGTGGTCGAGAGCGTGAAGACGGCCAGCGACATCTACGCCCCGGCCAGCGGCACCGTGGTCGCCGTGAACGACGCCCTGACCGGCAGCCCCGAACTGGTAAACAGCGCCCCCTACGAGGGCGGCTGGCTGTTCAAGCTGGACGTGACGGGCGAGGGCGACCTGATGGACGCCGAAGCCTACGCCAGCGCGAACGGCTGACAGAGGCTGTGAGCCATGAACTTTGAGCCTTGGGGCCGTGCGCCCACAGGCTCCTTTGTTCTGCCGCCTTTTCCTCATGGCTCATGGCCCACAGCCCAGAGCCCCTCCCAGGAGTCCCCATGACCCCCAATCACCCGAGAACCCCCCTGACCGACCTGCTGCAAACCGCTGACTTCACCGACCGCCATATTGGCCCCACCGACGCTGAACAGGCCCAGATGCTGTCTGTGCTGGGCGTGGGCAGTCTGGATGAACTGAGCGACTCCACGCTGCCGGAAAGCATCCGTTTTGACGGCGCGCTGAACGTGGGCGGCCCCGTGACCGAAGCGCAGGCGCTGGCCGACCTGAAGGCCGTAGCGCAGAAGAACAAGGTCTTCCGCTCGTACATTGGCATGGGCTACCACGGCACGCACACGCCCGGCGTGATCCTGCGCAACCTGCTGGAAAACCCCGGCTGGTACACCGCCTACACCCCCTACCAGGCCGAGATTTCGCAGGGCCGCCTGGAAATGCTGCTGAACTTCCAGCAGACGATCATGGACCTGACCGCCATGCCGGTGTGCAATGCCAGCCTGCTGGACGAGGCCACCGCCGCCGCCGAGGCCATGACCCTCGCCAAGCGCGCGGGCAAGAGCAAGGGCAACACCCTGTATGTAGCCCAGGACGTGCACCCCCAGACGCTGGACGTGATCCGCACCCGCGCCGAATACTTTGGCTACGACGTGGTGACGGGCCCCGCCGACGCGGAGCTGCCCGAGGGCACCTTTGCCGCCCTGGTGCAGACCCCCGGCACCTTCGGTGAGCTGCACGACCTCTCCCCCATTGCCGAGCGGGTGCACGCGGCGGGGGGCCTGCTGATTGCGGCCACCGACCTGCTGGCGAGCGCCGTGGTGAAACCCGTGGGCGAGATGGGCGCCGACATCGTGATTGGCAGCGCCCAGCGCTTTGGCGTGCCCATGGGCTTTGGTGGGCCGCACGCGGCGTTCCTGGCCTGCCAGAAGGCGTTCGAGCGCTCCATGCCCGGCCGCGTGATCGGCGTGAGCAAGGACGCGCGCGGGCACACGGCTTACCGCATGGCGATGCAGACCCGCGAGCAGCACATCCGCCGCGAAAAGGCCACCAGCAACATCTGCACCGCGCAGGCGCTGCTGGCGAACATGGCGGCTGCGTATGCCGTGTACCACGGGCCCAAGGGCATTCGGACGATTGCGGAGCGTGTGAATGTGCTGACAGGCATTCTCGCCCGCTTTATGACAGAGGCTGGGGTTGAGGTCGTCAATCAGAACTTCTTCGACACCCTGTCTTTCAAGGGCGACAGCGCCGCCATCCGCAGCCGTGCAGAAGCCAAAGGCATCAACCTCCGCTACGAGGGCGAGCTGGTATCGGTGAGCCTGGATGAAACCACCACACCTGCCGATGTGGAAGACCTGATTGAAGTTATTGCTGGAACTCGCCAGAACGACAACGGCCAGGAATTCAAGGTGCTCTCGGAGTACCAGCACAAGTTTGTGGACGGCATTCCCGCCCCCCTGAAGCGCACCACGGAGTACCTGACACACCCCGTGTTCAACACGCACCACAGCGAGCACGGCATGCTGCGCTACCTCAAGTCCCTGGAAAACAAGGACTACAGCCTGACGCACGGCATGATTCCCCTGGGCTCGTGCACCATGAAGCTGAACGCCACCACGGAAATGATTCCGGTGACGTGGCCCGAGTTCGGACAGCTGCACCCCTTTGCCCCCGCCGACCAGACCGAAGGCTACGCCGAGATGCTGGCGGAACTGGAAGCGTGGCTGGCCGACATTACCGGCTACGACGCCGTGTCCCTGCAACCCAACAGCGGCGCCCAGGGCGAATACGCGGGCCTGCTGGTGATCCGCAAGTACCACGAGGCGCGCGGCGAAGCGCACCGCACCGTCTGCCTGATTCCCGCCAGCGCCCACGGCACCAACCCCGCCAGCGCCGCCATGATGGGCATGCAGGTGGTCGTGGTGAAAACGGACGCCGACGGCAACATCGACATGGACGACCTGAAGGCGCAGGCGGAAAAGCACAGCGCCAACCTGGGCGCCCTGATGATCACGTACCCCTCCACCCACGGCGTGTACGAGGAGCGCGTGACCGAGGCCTGCGAGCTGATTCACCAGCACGGCGGGCAGGTGTACCTGGACGGCGCGAACATGAATGCCCAGGTGGGGCTGACCAAGCCCGGCCTGATCGGCAGTGACGTGAGCCACCTGAACCTGCACAAGACCTTCGCCATTCCCCACGGGGGCGGCGGCCCCGGCATGGGCCCCATTGGCGTGAAGGCGCACCTCGCGCCCTACCTGCCCAACCACGTCGTGCGTGCGGTCAACGAGAGCGAGACCGGCGCTGTGAGTGCGGCGCCCTACGGCAGCGCCAGCATCCTGCCCATCTCGTACCTGTACATTCGCCTGCTGGGCGCGCAGGGCCTGAAAAAGGCCACGCAGGTGGCGCTGCTGAACGCCAACTACATTGCCCAGGGCCTGAAAGGCGCCTACCCCGTGCTGTACACCGGGCGCAATGACCGCGTGGCGCACGAGTGCATCATTGACCTGCGCCCGCTCAAAGCGTCCACGGGCATCACCGAGGAAGATGTGGCCAAGCGCCTGATGGACTACGGCTTCCACGCCCCCACCATGAGCTTCCCGGTGCCCGGCACCCTGATGATCGAGCCCACCGAGAGCGAGCCCAAGGCCGAGCTGGACCGCTTTATTCAGGCCATGCTGGGCATTCGCCGCGAGATTCAGGACGTGCAGGACGAACTGATCGCCGCTGGGGACAGCCCGCTGAAGCACGCGCCGCACACCCAGGCCGACCTGATGGACGAGGCGTGGAACCGAGCGTACAGCCGCGAAACGGCGGCCTACCCCACGGGCACGCAGAAGGCGTGGAAGTACTGGCCCGCCGTGAACCGCGTGGACAACGTGTACGGCGATAGGAATTTCGTGTGCTCCTGCCCGCCGGTGGAGGACTACGTCGAGGCGTAAACCACCCCAAGACCTTAACCCTGCAACGGTTCCTCAGTTTGGGAGCCGTTGTTTTTCGTTGTGGCCTGCCGCACGCCAAGGGGCAGCCTTTAACAGGCCCTGAGCGTTCTCTCGTGGGGCGGCCAGTTTTTTGAGGACGCCGTCAATCTGCTCCCCCTCCGCTTTTCACCCGCCACACCGATCATGCCCCCATGACGACCCCCTCCCCAACCACTGCCCTGAACCGCGTCACCAATTTTCTCGGGTACTTCAGCCTGGGCCTGGGCGGGCTGGAAGCTGCCGCGCCGGGGGCCCTGGCCCGCACGCTGGGCATGGAGGGTCGAGAAGGGCTGCTGCGCCTGTATGGGGCGCGGGAGATTGGCGTCGGCACCGCGCTGCTGACCCAGACCGGCACCGGCAAATGGCTGTGGGCACGGGTGGCCGGGGACGTGTTGGACATCGCCACGCTGCTGCCGGCGCTGGGCGCCACCAACCCCAAGCGCGCGAATGCGGGGGTGGCACTGGCCTCGGTGGTGGCGGTGACTGGGGTGGACCTCTGGGCGGCGCTGCAATGGGCCAAGCACGAGGCGAAGGCCAGGAAGCCGCTGCCTGCTGGGACCTGAGGCGAAGCATCGAGCCCACAGCTTTAGCCGAATGGCGTGACCGTACGCACGAGGAACGGATCATGGAAGTGTTTCGCCTACGGGCCATGTGGGCGCCGACGAGCAACCCATGCAGCGCGTTGTCACGATTCGCCGTTTAAAAAAGTAGATCAGCCGCCCGAAGCGTTCCCAACATTCGAACTGCTGCCAACTGCCGCCAGCCCTTGGACGCGCAGCGTCCGGGCCTTCCAGCGGGTTCGGAGGATGGCGTCGAGGCCGGACACGTTACTGGATGGAGCGAGCCAGCCGACTTCAGTAGAAACTCTTGCCTAGCGCAGCGCCGCTCCCCCTGTAACCAGGTTCCAGGCGCGTGAGTCGAACCAGCGGCAACGCGCAGGCCGCCCTGCGCGGCGAAGTCGTCTCCCCTTTGGGGTAGGGGGCTGGGGGGTGGGGCAAGCCGCAGCCCAAAACAAAAAACCCGCCTTCTTAGGCGGTGATAAAACCAAGATACCCCGGTATGCACCCGGCGTCAAGCCCCACACACCCACCCGATTCACGCCGTCCAGCACAGCACTTTCAACCCATCACAAACTCAGGTATGCAGCCAAAAGGCGGGCCGCCCTCCCCCGGCGCCCGCCTCTCCCCTGTCACCGCTTGCTGCTGTGGTCCCCTTCCCGAAACTCCTCGATCATCTTCTCAATGAACGCGGGCAGGTCGTCCGGCTTGCGGCTGGTCACAATGCCCCGGTCCACCACGACTTCCTGGTCCACCCACTCGGCGCCCGCCAGCCCCAGTTCGTGCTTCAGGCTGGGCCAACCCGTCATCTTCAGCCCCTTGGCAATGCCGGTTTCGCTGAGGCTCCAGGGCCCGTGGCAGATGGCGGCAATGGGCTGCCCGTGGTCGTAAAAGGCGCGCACAAACTGCATGGCGTAAGCGTCCAGGCGCAGCTTGTCGGGGTTCACGGTGCCGCCGGGCAGCAGCAGGCCGTCGTAGTCGCTGGGGCTGGCCTGCGTGACCGTGTGGTCCACGTCGTACTTCTCCCTGGGCACCAGATCGCCTTCCATGCTCTGAATCTGGCCCGGCTTCAGGCTGATCAGGTGGGTGGTGGCCCCGGCCGCTTCAAGGGCCTGCCGGGGTTTCACCAGCTCCACCTGTTCCACCCCATCGGCGGCGAGAATGGCGATCACTTTGCCCGCCAGGGGCTGTCCCGTCTGGTCGCTCATGCGCCCCAGCGTGCCGCCTCAAGCTGAGGCGTGGGGTGACGCCGCGCTGAAGGGGGGTTCATGAGGGCCCGCACAAGGCAAAGGGCCGCGCCAGAGGGACCCTCCGCGCGGCCCGGGGCCCTGGCCCCTTACTTGCCCGTGGGCGGCGTGTTCACTTCCACGGCCGTCAGCGTTTCCAGAATGCGGTAGTGGTGCGGCGCGTTCATGGGCACGTAGTAGGAATCGCCCGGCTCCAGCGTGACCGTCTCGCCGTCCACCGTCAGCTCGGCGCGGCCCGAGATCACGTAGCCCAGGGTCTCGTACTCGGCGCGGGTGTCGGGCTTGTCGCCCTGGGGTTCCTCTCGGTGCCACAGGCGCATGCTGGCGTGCTGGCCGCGAATCAGGTGGTGTTCGCCGTCGGGGCCGTGGGTGGTGTCGCGCTGGCTCAGCTTGTACTGGGTCATGGGTTCCAGCCTGTCCTGCCCGGCCCCGGGGGGGATGAGGGGGGCCTTCAGAGAAGGTCATGTCGGGGGAACGCCGCCCTGCACAGTCTTGACAGACGGCCGCCATTTTTTGCTGTCCCAGCGGTCACTTTTGGCCTCTAGCCGGAACTGCAGCGCCGGGGGTACACTGGTCGTCTATCGGGCGGCGCCCAGGGGGGTGAGGACACATCGGCACCAAGGAGGAGGTTCGTTCGCGGCTGAACATCGCGGACGTAGTGGGCGAGTATGTGCGCCTCACCCCGGCGGGCAAGGGCCGCCTCAAGGGCCTGTGTCCCTTTCACAAGGAAAAGAGCCCCAGCTTTCAGGTGGACACCGAGCAGGGCTACTTCTACTGCTTTGGCTGCAAGGCAGGCGGCGACGTCTTTTCGTTTGTGCAGCGCACCGAAAACCTGAGTTTTGGGGACGCCCTGCGAAAGCTGGCCGAAAAGGCCGGCGTGCAGGTGGAAGCCAAGTACGGCGAACGCAGCAGCCGCGACCTGTATGACGTGAACGCCTTTGCCCTGGCGTACTTCCGCGAGGGGCTGGCCGGCCCGCAGGGCGCCGCCGCCCGCGACTATCTGGCCCGGCGCGGCTTGACCCCCGCCACCATTGACGCCTTCGAGCTGGGCTTTGCCCCGGACGGCTGGGACGGCCTGCTGAAACATGCCCGCGTGAAGGGCGTGGGCGAAAAGCAACTGCTGGAGGCTGGCCTGCTCACGGAAAACCCGGAGTCGGGGCGCATATACGACCGCTTCCGCGCCCGGGTGATGTTTCCCATCCGCGACCACCTGGGCCGGCTGGTGGGCTTTGGGGGCCGCGTGCTGGACGACAGCAAGCCCAAGTACCTGAACACCCCGGAAACCGAGGCCTTCCGCAAGGGCGAACTGCTGTACGGGCTGGACAAGGCCCGGGGTGGCCTGGGGGGCGGCGCCGAACTGGTGGTGGTGGAAGGCTACATGGACGTGATCACCATGCACCAGCACGGCTTCACCGGGGCGGTGGCGTCCTTGGGCACCGCCCTGACCGCTGAGCACGCCGCGCTGCTCGAACGCCTGGGTGCCCAGAGCCTCGTGCTGCTGTTTGACCGCGACGAGGCGGGCCTGAAAGCCACCCTCTCGGGGCTGGATCAGGTGGTGGGGGCCAAATTCCGGGTGCGCGCCACCAGCGTGCCCAGCGGCAAGGACCCCGCCGATACCCTGCTGGCCGGCGACGACGAGAGCCTGCGCCGCGCCCTGGCGAGCGGTCTGGATGAGGTGCGCTACCGCGTGCAGGCGGCCATTGAAAAGCACGGCACCACCACCAGCGAGGGCAAACGCCGCATTCTGATGGAACTGCTGCCGCGCATGCAGAACCTGGACCCCCTGGACGAGATTGCCGAGGGCGTGCGCGCCGCCGCCTGCGAAACCCTGGGCATCCGCCCCGAAGCGCTGCTGGAATGGATTGCCAGCAAGGCCAAGCGCCGCACCCTGACCGACACGCACCTGGCGGGCATGAGCACCGCGCGCCACGAGGAAGACCGCGAACTGGCGCTGCTCAAGCAGTTGCTGGTGGACCCCACGCTGCTGGCCAAGCTGGACGGCTCCATGCCCTGGCGCAACGAGGCCGTGCGCAAGGTGATGCTGGCCGCGCGCGGCGCCCAGAGCCCCGACGACATTCTGGAGGTCTTCCGGGGCCAGCCCGAAGAACAGCTGCTTATTCGCCTGATGTTCGAGGGCCGCGACGCCGGCACCATTGGCCGCGAGAACAGCCAGCACTACGAGCAGAAGGTCACCGCCTACGCGGCGGCGGCGGTGGACGACATTCAGGTGGGCCTGAGCATTGACGCGCTGCGGGCCGAGGTGGACCTGCTGAAAAAGCAGGTGGCCGGTGCGCCGCCAGCCGAACAGCTGGGCATGCTCCGCCAGATTCAGGAGTTGCAGCGGGCGATTGAGGCCGAAAAGCGGGCGCG
Organism: Deinococcus multiflagellatus; assembly: GCF_020166415.1. Classification (NCBI taxonomy): domain Bacteria; kingdom Thermotogati; phylum Deinococcota; class Deinococci; order Deinococcales; family Deinococcaceae; genus Deinococcus; species Deinococcus multiflagellatus. The sequence continues at coordinate 47,772 of NZ_JAIQXV010000019.1, read as the reverse complement.
TCGGGGCTCAGCGTAGGTTCGCCACCACGCTGAAGCTATCCCGGGACCTTTCCAGCGGGCAGGACCCAACAAAACAGACGAACGCGCCACCCATGCTCTGGGTTGCCCATAGGCGGTGCCGCCTCAGCCGCCACGCCGAACCTCCCGCCCCTCGTCAGGTTCCTGACGCCCAGCTGATCTCTTCTTGAGAAACATAAAGCCCGTTTTAGACTTGACACGGCCGAAATCTGAGCGGTTGGTGTAGACGTTACACTGACTTATCCCATGACCAGCACATCTTCCCGCCTGCACGTGTTGCTGATCGACGATGATCCGGCCGACCGTCTGCTGGCCCAGGAAGCCTTTGAGGAACACGCGGGCACGGTGCAGATCAGCTTGTGTGAAGACGGCGTGCAGGCGCTGGCCTGGCTGCGTACCCCCGGCCGCCCCCTGCCGGACGTGGTGATGCTGGACCTGAACATGCCGCGCATGAGCGGCTTTGAGGTGATTGCCGCCATTCGCTCTGATCCTGGACTGCGCCATCTGCCGGTGGTGATTCTCTCCACGTCCGACAACCCCGATGACGTGGCGCAGGCCTACAATCTGTTTGCCAGTTCTTATATGGTCAAGAGCAAGGATTTCCCCGGCTTTCTGACCCAGGTGGACCACTTCGTGAAGTTCTGGCAGGACTGCCGCTTCAAACGGCTGGCGCTGCCGCTGTCGTCCTGATCTGAACCGCCCACCTGCAAGCACTCTGGCTGAAGCGGCGCCTCCCCTTCCTGAACGGGTGGGGCTTGGTGCGGGTCTGGCTTCTGGACAACTGGGCGGCGGCGGCGGGCCAGGTCTGCCCGGGCCCCCGCCGTGTCAACCCCAGCGCATGCGCCTTTTGCCGGATGCAACCGCTCGCCGCCGCGCGGCGTAATGGAAGGCATGAGTGACCCCCGCGGCCCGCTGACGCCCCCCGATTCGATGCTTCGCGCGCCGGAGGCCGTGCCCCCCGTGCAGGCCCAGGAGGCCCCCGAGATGGTGCCGCTGTCGCCTGAAGACCGCGCCCGGCTGGAACAGATGGCCCAGGCCTTCGCGCAGGACGTGCTGTCGGCGGGCACCCACACCCCGGAATTCAAGCGCAAGCTCGACGCGGTCCACGAACTGGGCCTGCCCGAACAGCGCGCCGCCGCCCAGAGCAGCAACCGCATGCTGGACCGGCCGCTGCGCGCCACCCGCGCGGGCGCCCTGGCCGAAGGCAGCGACATCCTGCGCGGTCTGACGGACCTGCGCCGCACGGTCGAAGACCTGGACCCCAGCCGCGCGCCCACGCCCCGGCGCCTGTTCGGCAAGCTGCCCGGCGGGCGCAAGGTACAGAGTCACCTCGACAAGTACCAGAGTGCCCAGAGCCACCTGAACGGCATTCTGGAGGCCCTGTACCGCGGCCAGGACGAGTTGCGGCGCGACAACGCCACCATTGAAACCGAGAAGGTGCACCTGTGGGACACCATGCAGAAGCTGCGGCAGTACGCCCATGTGGGCAAGGCCGTGGACGAGGCCCTGACCCAGCGCCTGCATGAACTGCAGGCCACCGACCCGGAAAAGGCCCGGATGGTGAGCGAGGAACTGCTCTTTGCCGTGCGCCAGCGCGTGACCGACCTGCTGACCCAGCTGGCGGTGAGCATTCAGGGCTACCTCGCGCTGGACCTTGTGCGCCGCAACAACCTGGAACTGATCAAGGGCGTGGACCGCGCCACCACCACCACGGTGAGCGCCCTGAAGACGGCCCTGATGGTCTCGCAGGCGCTGGGCACCCAGCAGGCGGTGCTGGGGCAGGTGACGGCCCTGAACGACACCACCGGCAAGATGATTGGCTCGACCGCGCAGCTGCTCAAGCAGCAGAGCACCGAAATTCAGCGGCAGGCGGGCAGCGCCACCGTGGACCCGCAGATTATCCAGGCGGCCTTCCGCGACGTGTACGGCGCGCTGGACGCCATCAGCGCCTACCGGCAGCAGGCCCTGGACCGCTTCCGCGAAACCATGGGCGTGCTGGACCGGGAAGTCGCGCAGGCCCAGACCTACCTGGACCGCGAACGCCAGCAGGCCTCGCGCGAGGTGGCGCAGGGCCTGAACGTGACCGAGAAGGGCGACCTGAAAATCTGATGCGCGCTCCCCCTCCAAACCTGCGGGCCCACGCGACCCGGCAGGCGCTGTTGTCGTGGCTGGTGACCCGCTTGGCCGCTCAGCCCGCACGCCCGGTGCTGCGCGTGGCGATCGACGGCGTAGACGGTGCGGGCAAGACCACGCTGGCCGATGAGCTGGCCCGCGAGTTGCGGGCCGGGGGCCGCGCGGTCATCCGCGCCAGCACCGACGATTTTCATCACCCCCGCGCCGTGCGCTATCGCCAGGGCCGGGCCTCACCCCAGGGTTTCTACGAGGATTCCTACGATCTGGAGGCCCTGCACCGGGAACTCCTGCTGCCCCTTTCACCGGGCGGGAGCTTGCAGTACCGCCCGGCTGTGTTTGATGTGGAGCACGACGAACCGGTGGCGCAGCCGGCCCAGACTGCCGCAGCCGGCAGCCTGCTGATCGTGGACGGCCTGTTTCTGCACCGGCCGGAGCTGCGGGCCTTCTGGGACGACTCGGTGTTTCTGCGGGTGCCGTTCGAGGTCTCGGTGCCCCGGGGCGCGGCGCGGGGCCCAGGGTATGGTTCGCCGGACCCATGCGCGCCCAGCAACCGCCGCTACGTGCAGGGGCACCGCCTGTATTTCGCCGCCGCGACCCCAGAGGCGCACGCGGGCCTGGTGTTGGACTACACAGATCTCCAGCGGCCGGCGGTGATCCATGCTCGCTGAGGCGCAGGCGCTCGCCGATGCCCGCCTGTTGCTGGGGCCCGGCGCGCAGCCCCTGGGACGCGGCGCGACCTGTCTGGCCTTTAGTGACGGGCGGCGGGTGGCCCGCATGGCCCTGGGCCCTGAGGCCCGGCTGACCGTGCAAGCCCAGGTGCAGCGGCGCCTCGCCGCCCAGGGGGTGCCGGTGCCCCCGGTGCTGGCGGCGGGGGTGCTGCGCGGCGAGCAGACCTACTGCGTGGATATCCTGCTGGGCGGCGACCACCAGCCCCCCAGTGTGCAGGGCTGGGCCGACCTGGGGCGTGCGCTGCGGGTGCTACACGCCCTGCCGCACAGCGGGCATGGTCTGCTGGCCGATGACGCCCGGGTGCTGCAGGGGCAAGCCCAGGACCCGGGTGCGGGGGTGCGCTCACGTCTGCCCAGCGCCTGGCCCTTTGGGCCGCTGCCGCTGGACCAGCAACCGCTGGTGCAGGCCGACCGCAGCCTGCAGCCGCACCTGGACGCCCTGACCCCCGAGTTCCAGCGGGCCGCTGGCGCCCCCACCCGGGTGTGCCACACCGACCTGCACGCCGGGCAGCTGATCTGGCGCGGCGGGCGACTGGCGGCCCTGCTGGATTTTGGGGACGCCGCCTGCGTGCCCGCCGCGTGGGACGTGGCCAGCGCCGCGTACTTTCATGGCTGGGCCGCGGCGGCCCAGGTGGCGGCCGCCGCTGGGCTGCCCTGTGACGAGGACGCAGCGCTGTTTGGCCTGCTGCTCGCCCAGCACCGCGCCGCGCGGGCCCGGCGCCGGGAACAGATGGCGCAGGCGGTGGGGTTTGCCCACGGGTGCCTGGGGCGCCTGCATGGCTGGGCACCGGCTGCGCCCACCTCGCTGCCCCGACTGGCGGCCCCTTGAGTTCACCCCGAACAGGGCGTGGATGCAGAGGCTGGCACCGGCCTCTTTTGCCCCACACAGGGCCACGGGCAGCCCACGCCTGAAGGACCCCATGCCTCATCCATCCAGAACCTGGTGGCCCACAAGAGAATGGGCCGGGCATTCGTGCCCGGCCCCCAAAAGACGCTGGTCAGTTGTTCTCGGCGGTCATGCCGTAGCTGTCACTCATGCCCCCTTCGGGCGTAAAGGTGAGGCACTGGGCGGTCTGACCACTCAGGCTGACCTCAATCTGGCCAGCGGTGCAGTTCATGTCGTCGTTGAAGCGGCAGGTGGTGGCGTCGCAGCGGCTGACCATGCTCTGGGGTTCGCGGTCATTCATGGTGAAACCTCCGTGTGCCCAGGCTGCCCCCTGCGCCGCCGGGGCAACGTGAGGCAGCCTGCAAGGTAAAGGGAGGCTCCAAAATCCGAGCGCACAGATGGGCTTACGCTGCGTTGCCCGGTGCGCGGCGGCCCCAAGCGGCATTTTCCAGTGTGGACCAGGCCCGTGTGGGCGCACACCGCCACCACCGGCTCATGGCCGGCTCATCTTCAGCTGGGGCTGCGCCGGGCCGGCGGGCTGCCCTCAGTTCAGCAGGCTGGCGCGGATGCCCTGGGCGCAGGCCACGCGGTGGGCCACCTGGGCGGCGTCCAGTTCGCCGTGCTCACGCAGGCCTGCGGCCAGCACCTCTACTTCGCTCCAGGCCCGGCGCAGCCGCGAGCGGGCGCGGCCCCGCAGCACACCCAGGTAGGCGTCCAGCGTGTCGAGTTCGTCGGGGTCCGTCAGGGCGCACGACAGCAGCATGCGGGCGTCGCGGCCTGCGGTCATGGCCCCGGCGCCGCTGAGGGCCGCCGCTTCGCCCGCCGCCAGCGCCACCATCACGACTTCTTCGGCCAGCGGGCGATTCAGGCGCAGGGCGGCTGGGTCCGGCGCACTGCGGTAAACCACGCCGTGCAGGTTCACCCGGTCCAGCCGCAGCGGCGCCCGCGGATGGCTGTGGGCCAGGTACGCCTCGGCCGCCAGTTGCAGTGAGCGGGCGTGCGCGTCCTGAACAGTGGGCGTCTGGGTCGGGTGGGTCTGGGGGCTCTGCATAATCCTGACTCTGCTGCTCAGGATAAGCCTGGACCGTGGGGGCGTGTGCCCCGCTGTCCAGAAGTGCGGAGCGCTCAGTCACTCGCTGTTGATCTTGAGATCAACCGAGCGGGCTGGAACAGCTGCGTCGCAGAGCGAGAGGCGAAACAAGGACCTCGCCCCGAGCATGGAAACGTTTCGGCGCTCTTCTGATACGGACTGCCGTCCATTTCCGTCACATCCAGAAAAGAACTGGATGTTCCCCGCCTTCGGCGCTGTGCCAGCCCAATTCCCGGAAATCCGTATTTTTTCCCTCTCCCTCTGCTGCGCAGCTGAATCAGTCCGGTCGGAAAAATTCCGTAACGTATTACGGAATTTTTCGGAAGGCGTATGAAACGTTGAAATGGGAGGGGCGAGGTCCTTAGCCCCCGCGCGCTTCCACTTCCGCCTGCTTGGCCGCCCAGGCACCCATCTGGGCTTCCAGTTGCGCCTCCAGGTCATGCGCGGCCTGCCCCAGCGCGGCAAAATCGGCGTCTGGGCCAGCCGCGCCCAGGGCGGCCTGGGCCTGTTCCAGTGCGGTCTCCAGGCGGGCAATGTCGGCCTCAATGGCTTCCACTTCGCGCTTGAGGTGCCACAGCCCCTTGGCTTTGGGGGCGCTGGGGGGGGCCGGGCGTTTGGGGGCCTCTTCCACAGGGGCCGGGCGGTGCTTGGCCTTGTAGTCCTCCCAGCCGGGATACTCGTAAAACTGTCCGTCCTCCAGCAGCCAGATGCGGTCGGCCAGCCCCTCAATAAAGGCGCGGTCGTGGCTGACCATCATCAGGGTGCCGCCAAAGTCGTCCAGGGCGGCTTCCAGGGCCTCGACCATCTCCATATCGAGGTGGTTGGTGGGCTCGTCCATCACCAGCAGGTTGTGGTCTTCCTGGGCCAGTTTCAGCAGCGCCAGCCGGGCGCGCTCGCCGCCCGACAGAATGCGGGCCGGCTTGTCGTGCTGGTCGTAGGGAAACAGAAAGGTGCCCAGCAGGTCGTGGGCTTCGGGGTCTTTCTGGGTGTAGGCGCGCGCCACGTCGTACAGGGTCTGCGAGGGGTCCACGCCGCGCAGGGCCTGATCGTAGTAGCCCACGGTTACGCGGGCGCCGGTCAGCACCCGGCCCCGGGGGTCGTCGCTGGGGTCCAGGCCCAGCAGCGCGCGCAGCAGCGTGGTTTTGCCGGCCCCATTGCGCCCGATGATGGCAATGCGCTCGCCCCGCCGGACCTGCAGGTTCACGTCGCGGAACAGGGTGCGTCCGCCCGGCAGCGTGCGGGTGATGTGCCGGGCGTCGAGCACCACGTCGCCACTTTCGGGGGCATGGAAGGTGATTCTTGTGGTGCGCTGCTCGGGGGGCGGGGCGCCCACGGCGCGGGCCTGCATGCGGTCCACGCGCGCCTGCATGGCCTTGGCGCGGCGGGCCAGCTTGCTCATGCCCAGGCCCCAGATCTTCATGCGGTCGGCACTGGCCTGCAAGGAGGCAATCTGGCGGCTTTCCACCGCGTGCCGCGCGGCCTGCTGTTCCAGTTCGGCCGCCAGAACCTCGCGGAAGGTGGAGTAGTTGCCCGGGTACACCTTCAGGGTGCCGCCGCGCAGGTAGGCGGTTTCGCGGGTCACGTTGTCCAGAAAGGCGCGGTCGTGGCTGATCACCAGCACGGCGCCGGGGTAGCGGCTGAGGAAGGCTTCGAGCCACTCCACCATCACGATATCGAGGTGGTTGGTGGGCTCGTCGAGCAGCAGCACATCCGGGTTTTCCACCAGCAGGGCCGCCAGCCCCAGCCGGGTGCGCTCGCCGCCGCTGAGCCCGGCCACCGGGTCGTGCTCGCGGCCCCGGAAGCCGAACGCCAGGGTCACAGCATCCTTGCGGCTGCGGCGCTCGAAGCCGCCGCGGCGCGCGTAGTGTTCCAGCACGGCCTCGTGGTGCAGGATGCTCTCGGGGGTGCCGAGGCTCATGGCTTCGGCTGCTTCCTGCAGTTCAGCCTCCAGGGCGTCGAGGTCGTGGAAGGCCGCCGTGAGCACGCTGTCCACCGTGGCGCCGTCAGGAAACACCGGGTCCTGGCGCAGCGCCCGCACGCGCACGCCGGGGCCTCGCTTGATCACGCCGCCGTCGGGGGACAGTTCGCCGGTCAGCAGTTTGAGCAGGGTGCTTTTGCCGGCGCCGTTGCGGCCCACCAGCCCCACGCGGTCGCCGGGCTGCACGGCAAAGGACACGTCCTGCAACACGGTGAGCGGGCCGTAGTCTTTACTGGCGTCCTGGGCGGCAACAAGCACGCCCCGCAGTATAGAGGGACTGGGGAAAAGCCGGGTGGGGCTGATGGGCCTCACCGCGGGGGCCTCAGATGCAGCCACCGAAGCTCGCCGCGCCCTCTAAAGTCTGACCCATGTCTCCTTCTGACCTGCGGCTGCGTGGGCGCCAGCCCGATGATCTGGCCGTGCTGTGGCGCTGGATGCACGCCGAGCAGGCCCCGGCGTGGCAGCAGTGGGACGCGCCGTATTTTCATGCGGCCCGTCCTCCCTCCGACCTGAGCCTCACGGCGTTCGTGGCGCGGGCCGAGGACCAGCCACCCTCGCCCCACCTGCGCATCCTGGACCTGCACGGGCAGTGTGTGGGACAGGTGTCGCGCAGCGAGGAAGCGCCCGCAGGCGGCGGCTGGTGGGACTTGGGCGTGCTGATCTTCGACCCGGCGCACTGGGGCGGGGGGCTGGGCACCCAGGCGCTGCGGCTGTGGACCGCCGCCACCTTTGCCGAGACGGACGCCCATGTCCTGACCTTGACCACCTGGGGCGGCAACGGGCGGCTGATGCGCGCCGCTGAGCGCGCGGGTTACACCGAGTGCGCCCGCATTCCCCAGGGCCGCCTCTTGAGCAGGGCCAGCGCTGGGACAGCGTGAAACTGGCCTGCTTGCGCCCCGGACAGGCCCCGGACCCCGCCGACACCCACTGATTTGCCCCTGCTCAAAAGGCGGTGCCTGATTTTGTTCTGACCGTACCCGCTATGCTGACCGCATGACCATTCCCCCAGAGGTGCTGCGCGCGACCCAGGCCCGTTTCGAGCTTCGGCAAGGGCAGCGGCGGGCCCGGCTGGAACGGCTGGACGTGCAGGGAACCGGCGCTGCCGACACCCCCGAGCGCCTGGCGGCCCGCCTGACCCGGCTGGGCGTGCCCCTGCCCGACGCCCAGGCGCTGGCCAGCGGCGAGCGCCAGCCGGCCCAGGTGGCCGAGCACCTGCCCACCGTGACCCGGCACAACCTGGAGCGCCTGCTGGGCACCAACGACCTGCTGGGGGTGGCCTACCTGGACCTGGCCCGCGCGGCGGCCGACGCCGTGGCCCGGGTGGTGCTGGGCGGCGCCCGGGGACGCCCGGCCGGGTACGGCACCGGCTGGCTGTGCAGCCCCCGCGTGCTGGTCACCAACCACCACGTGCTGAGCAGCCCGGAGGACGCGCGGGGCGCGCAGGCAGAGTTTGGCTACGAGCTGCGCCCCGACGGCACCCTGCGGGAGCGCGTGACCCTGACCCTGGACCCGGACACCCTGTTCGTGACGAGCGAGGCGCTGGACTACACCCTGGTGGCGGTGCGCGGCGAGACGCAGCCGTTCGGCTACCTGCCGCTGCTGGACGCCCCGGACAAGCACGTGGTGGGCGAGGCGCTGAGCATCATTCAGCACCCTGGCGGCGAGCCCAAACAGGTGGCCCTGCGCGAGAACCGGCTGGTGGACCGCCTGCCCGACTTTCTGCACTACGAAACCGACACCGCCCCCGGCAGCAGCGGCAGCCCGGTGTTTAACGACGCCTGGGAGGTGGTGGCCCTGCACCACAGCGGCGTGCCGCGCACCGACGCCCAGGGCCGCGTGCTGCGCCGCGACGGCCGCGTGGCCAGCCCCAACGATCCCGACACCGAGCTGGACTGGATCGCCAACGAGGGCGTGCGCATCAGCCGCCTGGTGGCCGATCTGCGCGCCCGCCCCGAGGCCGCCTCGCCCCTGCTGAGCGAAGTGCTCAATGCCCCGCGCCCGGCGCCGCGCCAGGAGCGGGGCGAACCCGGCCCGGGGGCCATTCATCTGGGCACCGTGACCCCAGCGCCTGACGGCCGCGTGACCTTTCCAGTGACCCTGAGCCTGCAGGTGGCCCCGCCTGCCCCAGCCCCCGTGCCCGAAACCCGCCCCTACCTGGACCCGGACGATGCGGCGCAGGCCGCCGATTATTTCGCCGGGGTGGGGCCCGACCTGACCCCGCCCCAGCGCTTCCAGGCCCTGAGTGAGGTGCTGGCCCGCACCCACACCCGCCCTCTGGGCTACGATCCGGCGCGGCACCTGTATCCCTGGGTGGACCTGTGGCCCGACGGCCTGCTGCGCAGCCTGTATTCCGGCCGGGTGCATAGCCCCGCCGAACTGATCGCCGCCGACCGCTCGGCCGCCGAGCGCCGCGCCCGTCTGGCCACCCAGGAAGGCCTGGATGTGGCCGCCCTGGAAGACGCCCTGCCCTACAACTGCGAGCATGTGGTGCCGCAGTCGTGGTTTGCCCGGCGCGAGCCCATGCGCGGCGACCTACACCACCTGTTTGCCTGCGAGCCCGCCTGCAATGCCTTCCGGGGCAACACGCCCTACTTCGACTTTCCCGACCACGACGAGGTGGTGCGGGGCGACTGCGGCCGGCGCGAGCCCGGCGAATTTGAGCCGGCGGCCGGCAAGGGCGCGGCGGCGCGCGCCACGCTGTACTTTCTGCTGCGCTACCCCGGCGTGGTGCGCCAGTACGCGCCGCGCCACCTGCAGACCCTGCTGGCGTGGCACGCGGCGCAGCCCCCCGGCGACTGGGAGCGCCACCGCAACGCCGCCATTTTTGTCCTGCAGGGCAACCGCAACCCCCTGATTGACCGTCCAGACTGGGCGGCCATCACGGACTTCAGCCGGGGGCTGGGGACGTAGGCCCCCCGGCGTACACTGGCGCCCATGACCACCCCCCACCTGGACCGCGCCGCGCTGGCCCCCATGGGCGAGACCCCGGCGGCCGTGCACACGCGCCTGCGGAGCGAACTGGACGCCTTTGAGGCCCATCTGCGGGGCCGTGAGACCGACTGGACGCGCGTGCAGCCGGGCCGCGACTGGACCCCCGCCCAGGAAGCCGAGCATGTGGCCCTGATCAACGAGTCCATTACCCGGGTGCTGGCCCTGCTGCTCTCGGACCGCGAGGTGCGCCCGGCCCCCCAGACGCCCGGCGAGCTGAGCCCCGAAGGCCGCCGCGTGGCACCCCCCCACACCCGCCCCAGCGAGACAGGCCTGGCCTGGGCCGAGTGGCCGGCCCGCTGGGCGCAGGGCCGCGCGGCCCTGGAAGCGGCCACCGCCGACCTGCGCCCCACGCCGGGACGCACCCTGTGGCATCCCTTTTTTGGCGAGCTGGACGCCCTGGACTGGGCGCGGATGGTGGCGGCCCATCTGGCCGGGCACCGCCGCGCGCTGGAACGGAGCGCGGGCGCATGACGGGCCCCACCTCCACCCGCACGGACAAGGGCGTGCGCGGCTTTGAACTGGATATCCACGTGGCCTTTGCCCAGCCGCTGCCCGAAGCGCAGGCGCGCGCCGCCCTGCTGGCCCTGGAGGGGCTGACGGTGGACCTCTACCGGCCCCACCCCTCGCCGCTGCACGCCGACCCGGCCGCCACGCCTGACCCGGCGGCCGGGGTGCCGTCTGCGCGCCTGACTGGCCCGCTGCGCGACCCGGGAGCGGTGCGCGCCGCCCTGGCCGCGCTGCTGGGTGGCCCCGCCCGGTATGTGGAGGTGGGCGTGCGCGGCTTTCTGCGCAGCGCCGGGGGCCAGACCGAGTGGATGCCGTGGCGGCGCAATCAGGTGCTGCCCCGCGCCCAGGTGACGGCCGTGACCTTTGAAGAAGGCGTGCGCTTCGTGCTGGAGTAGGGGCGGGCGCCGGGGGCCCCTATGCGCTCAGCGGGAGCACCACAGCGCGGGCCTTCTGGCCCAGCGCGCAGGGCCGCAGGGTCAGCACCAGCACGCGGGTGTCGGGGCGCAGCAGGTAGGGCAGGGCGCTGTGGTCCAGGGCGCTCAGGGCGCTCTGCGCCTCGGCGGGCGGAATCCCGCGCAGCACCACCACGGCGCGGGTGGCCCCGGCATCGGCCCAGATGTCGGCCAGCCCCAGTTCGTCCCGGCCCTGGCCAGAGCGGTATTCAAATTCGTGGGCGCGGCGCAGCAGGTGCATGGGTCTCCTTGGCAAGGTGGGAAAGGGGGCGAGCAGACCAGGGCGGAGGGGCGCCCAGACCGGGGGCGGCCTGCGGCAGGGGACCAGAGACGAACGTGTGCCCTCAGCTTAGAAGGCGGGCCCGTGGCCTTTGTCCCCGCTGCTTTGACCCGTGTGGGTGCAGCGAGCATGACCCGCCTGTGTTGGACGGGCGTGAAAGGGGCGTGTGGGGGCCCCAGGCCCCCCTCATGGACCGCGGCGCATTGGCGTAAGTCCGTGCCCTTCATCCCAGGCCACGCGCCGCCCCACGGCCGCCCCCGGCCAGATGCGGCGCGCATGAGGAGAACCCCAGCGGCGGGCCGCCGGCGCCCGCCCTAGAATGGGCGCGTGATGGGCAGGCTCCCAGTGCGCTTTCTCCCCCCGTCGTTTCCGGTGGCCCCGTGAGCGCGCCCGTTTCCGAAATGCTGCGCGAGTACCAGGAATACGTGCTGGCCTACCGCCTGCGCCGCGCGGTGGGGGGCCGCGTGACACCGCAGGGCGAGCAGCTGTCGCTCGCCGGGTACGCGGCCCTGCGCCTGGAACGGCAGGACCTGGCGCGGCGGCTGGTGCGCGAGGGCCTGGACCCGGGGCGGATGCGGCGGCTGGACGCCCTGTCGGATCAGCTGATGTTCGGCTTCTGGCTGAACCCGTCCGAGGTGGCGGCCTTCCTGCGCGCTGCGATCCGCGAAGGCGGCCACCCGGCACTGGGGCACCCGGCCGCCTTCGCCGCGCTGCTGACCCCGGCCGAGCGCGCCCGGCTGGGCGAGGTGGGGGTGGCGCAGGTGTGTGCCCACCACCTCGCCTGCTTTGCCCTGGCCGCCCCCATGATGGACCCCGACGGCCTGCAGGCGGCGTGGCAGCGCATCGAGGCCACCCGCCCGCCCCTCTTTCTGGACGAGCTGAGCGCGTGACGGGGCCCCTGTGGACGGGGCTCTCGGGGTTGGCGCGCTCGCTGCTCCCGCGCCCCTGCCCCGGATGCGGCGCGCAACTGGGGGCGCAGGCGGGGCTGTGCCGGCCCTGCCGCGCCCAGTTGCAGGCGCAGGTATCGGCGCACAGCCCGCTGCGCCCGCACCCGGGGCCCCACCTGCTGACCCTGGGCCCCTACGCCGGGGTGCGCCGCCGCGCCGTGCGCGCCCTGAAGTTTGCCGGCGCGCGCGAACTGGCCCCGGTGCTGGGCGCCGCGCTGGCGGCCGGGGTGCCGCCGGGCTGGGGCGTGGCGGCGGTGGTGCCGGTGCCCCTGCACCCGGCGCGGCAGCGGGGGCGCGGCTTTAACCAGGCCGAGCTGCTGGGCCGCGCCCTGGCTGACCAGCTGGGCGTGCCGTGCGTGCCCGCCCTGCGCCGCACCCGCGCCGGCCCCCAGCAGGCCCGCCGCCGCGCCGCCGAGCGCGAAGACCTGCAGGGGGCGTTTGAACGCAGTGAGGTGCCGCTACCCCCCGGCCCGGTCCTGCTGGTGGACGACGTGCTCACCACCGGCAAAACGGCGCGGGCCTGCCAGGACGCCCTGCAGGCCGCTGGGGTCCCGGCGGTCTATGTGGCCGTGGTGGCGAGGTAGGGGCGCGGGGTGCAGGAAGCGGGCTGCGGGTTTCATCCTTTTCTGCTTCCCGCCTCCCGCAACCCGCCTCCCCTCCTACCCCAGCTTCTCCCCCACCGGCACCGCCTCGGGCACCCTGTTCTCGCGCGGGGGCAGGGGGCATACCCAGGCCGGGCTGTAGGCGCAGTAGGGGTGGTAGGCAAGGTTAAAGTCCAGCCGCACCAGCGGGCCGTCGCCGCCCAGTTGCCAGTCCACCGGGGCGTCCAGGTAGCGGCCCGCGCCGTAGGTTTCGGCGCCGCTGGTGGCGTCGCGGAACGGCACAAAGACGCGCGCCGGGCGGTCCTCACCCAGCCCGGCAAACACCAGTAGGGTGTACTGCCCGCCCGGCAGCGGCACGGTCACCTCACCGAAACGCGACATGGTCCGCGTTTCGCCGGTGTTGGTGTCCAGGGTGAATTCAGCGCCCGCGTCCTGGGGGAGCAGGGTCAGGGGGAGGGTAAAGGCCCAGGCTTCATCCGGGGGGTAGTAGCTCAGGCCCTGGAAGGTCGCGGCGTCCACCGGGCCACCCCCGGCTGCGAAATGCTCATCCTTCCGGCGGCGGTAATCCAACACCGCGTCTTCGTAAGCGCCCACGCGGCTTACCAGTCCACCTTGACGCGGTGCCCGGCGTATTCCACCACGTCGCCCCGGCGCAGCTTCTTGCGCCGCCGCGTCTCGATTTCCCCGTTCAGGCGCACCTCGCCGCCCTGCACGCGGAATTTGGCCTCGCCGCCGGTTTCCACCAGCCCACGCAGTTTCAGGAAGTCCTGCAAGTCAATGGTGTCGTCACCTGTCATGCCCGGCAGCGTAGCAGGGGCGGGGGGGCGGCAAAGGTGCGCGCCCCCGGCCCCACCCCGCCCGCCAGCGTTCAGGGTTTGTACTGCGCGGCGAACAGGCGCACGTCGGCGTCGTCCACCTTGCCGTCGCTGTTCAGGTCGCCCACCGGGGTGGTCTTGCCGTGGTTGGCCATCAGCAGGGCCAGGTCGCTCAGGTCAATCTTGCCGTCGCCGTTCAGGTCGGCGCCGCTCAGGCGGGCGCGGGCGGCGGCGGGGGTCCACTCGCTCAGGCGCAGTTCGCGGGCCAGTTCGGCGCGGAGGGCGTCCTGCAGCGGCAGCGGCCCGCGCGGGTTGAATTCGATGCGCCGCTCGCCATTCACGGTGACCACGCGCGCCGCCACATCCGGGTTGAAGGGGGCCGCGCCGCCCAGCGCCAGGATGACGCCGCCCCCGGTGTCCAGGGTCACGGGCAGTTCAGGGGTGCTCAGGGCCGTCAGGGCCTCACGGACGGCGCGGGTCAACTCGTCGCCCTGGGGGCGCAGTTTCACGCTGGCGGCCTGGGCCCCCCCCAGCAGCAGCGCGGCCAGCAGCAGGGCCCGCTTCACTTCTGCCCCCGCGCGCTCAGGATGGCCTCGCGCAGCTTGACCGGATCAGTGATGGTGCCGGCCTTGACCGCGCCATCCGTCACGGCATACAGGCCCTGGTTGAAACCCACGAAGGGGCTGTCCAGCCGCGCGGTGTACAACAGCGCCACCACGTCCTGCCCGGCTGCGAGCGGGGGCAGGTCAGCGAGGTCTTTCAGGATGAACAGCGCGGGCGCGCCCTCGTGCTGGGGCAGCCGGGCGGGGTCGCCGGCGATGGTTTCGGTGACAGTGAGGGGATAGACCACGTAGACCAGCTCGCCCACCTTGACCTCGGCCGCCGGGCCCAGCTTGGCGCGCACGATCACCTCGGCTTTCTTCGCCTGCTGCTCCAGGCTCAGCGTGGGGGCGGTGGTGGCCGCTGCCACGGAGGCGGTGCCCAGCGCGGTGCCCAGCAGCGCGGCCAGCAGCCACGCCCTCACTTGCCGCCTCCCGGGGCCGGGGTCACGGGGGAGACAGGCGTGCCCGTGCCTGTCCCGGTGCCCGTTCCAGTTCCTGTGCCAGCCGGGGCGCTGCCGGGCGCGGTCGCGGCGGCTTTCTGCTCCGCTGCCTTTTGCTCGGCGGCTTTTTGTTCGGCGGCCTTCTGTTCCGCCGCTTTCTGTTCAGCGGCCTTCTGGTCGTCCAGCTTCTTCTGCTCGTCGGAGAAGAGTTTCTGCGAGAGCAGCTTGCCGTCGCCGTCGCGGGCCTCGTAGGCCAGGATGGGGGTGGCCAGGGCCACAGGGCCCGAGGGCTTCACGGTCAGCAGGGCCACGCGGGCCCCGGTGCGCGGCACGGTTTTAAAGCCCAGGTCCACCACCACGCGGCTGCCCTGCTGGCGCCAGAACACCACGTCGCCCCCCTCGGGCTGCACGCGGGTGACGGTCACGCCGGCGGGCAGGTCCCAGGCAAAGCGCGCCGCCCGCACGCTGCGCGGCGCGGTGATGGTCAGCGGAATGCGGGTCTCGCCGCGAATCTGCCCGGCGGGCAGCGTGGGGGCCAGGCTCAGGGGCGGCAGGTCCTGCACGTTCATGGTGATGGTCCGGCTTTTCGTGCTGAGGGTGGAATCGGTCACTTCCACCGTGAAGGTGTAGCTGCCCGTCTTGGTGGGCTTGCCGCTCAGCTGCTGGCCCTGCAGGGTGAGGCCGGGGGGCAGGGTGCCGCTCACCTGCCGCACCGTGTACGGCCCCGCGCCGCCCGAGACGGTCAGGGGCGCCGCGTAGGGCTCGTTGACATAGGCGGGCGCCAGGCCAGCCGGCGACTCCACGAACTGCAGCGGGTCGCGCCCGCTGGTGGCGGAGGTGCCGGTAAGGCTCTGCCCGCACCCGGCCAGTGCGCCAGCCACCAGCAGGGCCAGCAGCGCGCGGCCCAGGGGACGGTGATGTGTCATGTGCCGCAGTGTAGCGGCCCGGCCCGGCGCGCACCGTGAGCCAGGGGTGTGAAGTGCGGCTGTCCGCCTGCCCCACGCGCGCCAATCGCAAGGCATCTGGCGTTTCCGGGCAAACCCCTGGTCTAGACTGCCCCGCATGACCGCCACTCTTCCGGCTGCCCCGCGTGTGGGCGAGCGCCTGGGCCGTTACACCGTGCAGCGTGTGGAAGCGCTGCCCGAGATGCAGGGCACGCTGGTGCTGCTGACCCACGAGCTGGGCGCCCGCCACGCCCACGTCATCCGCGCCGACGACAACGCCACCTTTGGCGTGACCTTTCCCACCGTGCCGCAGGACAGCACCGGCGTGGCGCACATTCTGGAACATGTGGCCCTGATGGGCAGCCAGCGCTACCCGGTCTCGGACCCCTTCTTTTCCATGCTGCCGCGCTCGCTGAACACCTTCATGAACGCGATGACGGCCAGCGACTGGACCACCTACCCCTTTTCCACCCGCAATGAAAAGGACTTTTTCAACCTGCTCTCGGTGTATCTGGACGCGGCCTTCTTTCCGCTGATGCGCTACGAAAGCTTCCGGCAGGACGGCCACCGCCTGGAGTTTGAAACGCCGGATGACCCGAGCACGCCGCTGAAGTTGCAGGGCGTGGTCTACAACGAGATGAAGGGCGCGATGGCCAGCCCCGGCTCGGTGCTGTGGCGGGCCTTTGGCAAGGCGCTGTACCCGGACCTGACCTACGCCAACAACTCGGGCGGAGCGCCGGGCGATATTCCCAACCTCACCTACGACGCCCTGCGCGCCTTTCACGCCGCGCACTACCACCCCAGCAACGCGTTCTTTTACACCTACGGCCAGTTGCCGCTGGAGCGCATCCTGCAGGAAATCGAAACGCAGGTGATGGCGCGCTTCTCGCCGCAGATGCTGGACGTGCGCATTCCCGACCAGCCCGCCTTTGACGCCCCCCGGCGCGAAACGGTGACCTACCCGGGCACCGACACCGAGCGCGGCGCGCAGGTGGTGGTGGCCTGGAAGCTGGGCCTCAGCAGCGACCCCCACCAGAACCTGCGCTGGAGCGTGCTGAGCGACGTGCTGCTGGGCAACGCGGGCGCGCCCCTGACCCGCCCCCTGATCGAATCTGGGCTGGGCGGCGCCCTGAGTGACCTGAGCGGCTACCGCGACAACTTCCGCGAGGGGGCGTTTGGCGCGGGTCTGAAGGGCCTGCCGGCCGGACAGGCGCAGGCTGTGGAAACCCTGGTGCTGGACACCCTGGGCGCTATTGCCAGGGATGGCCTGGACCCCGAACTGATCCAGAGCAGCCTGCACCAATTCGAGATCATGCAAAAAGAGGTGAGCAACGCGGGCCAGCCCTACGGCCTTCAGGTGATGTTCCGGCTGCTGGGGCCGTGGCTGCACGGCGGCGACCCGGTGACCGGCCTGCGGCTGGACGACGCCCTGAACGCCCTGCGCGCCGATCTGGCCCGGGGGGCGGTGTTCGAGCCCATGCTCAAGGGCCTGCTGGCCAACCCCCACCGCGTCACCCTGGAACTGGCCCCCGACCCGGGCCTGGCCGCGCAGGTGGAGGCCGATGAACAGGCCCTGATTGCCCGCCTGAGCGCCAACTTTACCGATGAAGACCGCGCCCGCATTGTGGCCGAGAGTGCCCGGCTGAAAGAGGTGCAGGCCCAGCCGTCCGATCCGGGTGTGCTGCCCACCCTGACCCTGGCCGACGTGCCCGCTGCTGTGCCCGCCGCGCCCTACACGACCGAGCAGAATGGCGGGGTCACCGTGGCCCGCGCGCCGCAGCCCACGGGCGGCCTGAGCTACCTGGACCTGCGCCTGCGCCTGCCCGAGCTGCCCGACGACCTGCTGAGCGTGCTGCCGCTGTACACCTTTGCGGTCACCCGCAGCGGCGCCGCCGGGCAGGACTACGCGGCGCTGGCCCGGCGCCTGGAAGCCGTGACGGGGGGCGTGAGTGCCAGCGTGGGCGTGGGCAACGCCCCGGACGACCTGGGCCGCGTGCGGCTGGCGGTCACCTTCAGCGGCAAGGCCCTGGCGCGCAACGCCCCGGCACTGGTGACGGTGCTGCGCGATCTGCTGGCCGCCCCCGAATTCACCCGTGAGCGCCTGGACCAGCTGCTCAAGCAGCGGCTGGCGGGACTGAAATCCAGTGTGGTGAGCAGCGGCAATTTTTACGCCGAGCGGCTGGCCGAGGCCCAGCTGAGCCCGGCCGGCGCCCTGCAGGAACGCCTGAGTGGCCTCTCGGCGCTGGCGACCCTGAAAGGAATTGTGGAAGGGGACAGAGTGGACGAGCTGCTCTCGCAGTTTGCCCGCCTGCAGGCCCTGATCCGCCAGGGCGAGCCGCTGCTGCTGCTGACCGCCACCGAGGCCGACCTGGCCCTGGACCTGAGCGAACTGACAGCCGCCCTGCCCGGCGGCGCGGCCGGCCAGCCCACCCCGGCCCTGGCCCCCCGCACCCCGCAGGCCCGCACCACCGACACGCCCGTGTCGTACAACGCGGCGGCGTGGCCCACTGTGCCCTACACGCACGCCGACAGCCCGGCGCTGCTGGTGCTCTCGCGCCTGCTGCGCGCCGAGTACCTGCTGCCCGAACTGCGCGAGAAGGGCGGGGCCTACAGCGGCGCCGCCAGCTTTGAACCCCGGACCGGCCTGTTTGCCATGAGCAGCTACCGCGATCCCCACCTGGCCCGGACCTTTGGCGTCTTCCGCGAAGCCCGCGCGTTCCTGGCCGGGGTGCACGAGGAGCGCACGCTGACCGAGGCGATTCTCTCGGCCAGCAAGCTGCTGGACCCGCTGACCAGCCCCGACACCGCCGGGCAGCTGCGCGTGTTCAGCGACCACGCCGGCTACACGCCAGAAGTGCAGGCCGCCTACAAGGCCCGGCTGCTGGCCGTCACCCTGGACGACCTGCGCCGCGTGGCCGAGACGTGGCTCACGCCCGAAAGGGCCGCTTACGGTGTGGTCACCGGCCGCGACCCCAACGGCCAGGACGGCGTGGCCGAGCTGGGCCTGCGCTTTGAGGTGGCCGAGGTGTAGACAGGGGCTATGGGCTCTGGGCCATGAGCCATGAGGGGTGGGCAAGCGCGTGCAGGACGGCGGCCCCACCCCCTGGCAAAGCAAAGGGGAGGCGTCTTCGGCGCCTCCCCTTCTGGCGGCCCAGCCGCCCCTAGCAACCCTGAGCCACGGGCCCTTTCCTCATAGCCCATGGCCCATGGCTCAGAGCCCTCTGCCTGTTTAGCTCCAGTTCCACACCGCCGGCTCGTACTCGTACGACCGGGCGTTCAGGCGGCGCAGGTGGCCGATGGCGTGGAAGGGGAAGTGGTAGCCCGTCACCCACAGCTTCTCGCGGGCAATGCGGTCAAAGATGACCTGCCGGGTGCGGGCGGCCTGCGCGCCGTCGGTGTCAAAGCCGATGTAGGCGCCCTGGTGTTTCAGGGACAGCAGGAAATGCCCGGCGGCGTCCCCCAGCACCATCACGCCGGCGGCGCCGCTGCCCGCCAGCACACTCAGGTGCCCGGCGGTGTGACCCGGGGTCGCCACGCTGGTCACGCCCGGCACGATCTCCTGCCCGGCCTGAATCAGCCGGAACCTGTCTTTCAGGGCGATCAGGTTGGCCTGCACCGCCGCATTGGGGCTGGCCTGGGTGGTCCAGAAACGGTATTCCGCCTCACCCATCACATGCTGCGCCCCCGCAAAGGTGGGCGCGCCGCCCGTGGTCAGCCCGCCGATGTGGTCGCCGTGCCCGTGGGTGATGAACACGGTGGTGATGCTGGCCGGGTCAATCCCGGCGCGGCGCAGGTTGGCCACCAGTTGCCCGTTCGCCCCGCCGCGCCCGGTGTCCACCAGCACGCGCTGGGTGCCCATCTCCAGCACCACCGGGTTGAAGTGGTTGACCGTGTTGGTGGCCGCCACGCTGTAGTCCGCCAGGGTGGCGGCGAATTCGCCCTGCCGGTCCGGGTTGGCGCCCCAGGTGGGCAGCACGGCGGCCAGCGGCGCGGTGCCGTCGCTGACCACGGTCACCGTCATGTCGCCGATTTTCTGACGGTAAAAGCCATTGCCGTTCATGGGCATGGCAGGGGCGGCGGGCGCGGCTGGTGCCGTGGCCGGCGCGGTCTGGGCACGGGCCAGCGGCGCGGCGGCCAGAACGGCACTGGCGGCCCCCAGCAAACGCAGGGCGTCGCGGCGGGGCAGGGCGCTGGGGGCGGGGGCATCGTCGTGGGGCATGGCAGGAAACCTCCTCAAGAGAGACGAACATGGGATCGGCTGAAACGCCTTCACGTTAAACGGACAGGGCCAGCCCAACCTGTTGCCGGGCACGCGGTTTGGGAGTGGAGGCCTTAAGCGTTTCTTCAGACAGGAGAAGGAAATATGGTCTGGGACAGGCACTTAGCCTGCTTCACCATGCTGGAAGCCGCAGATCCAATCCTCGGCCTCGCTCAGTGTGGGCTAAGGGCGCGCTCACCGCTTCCCGCGTCGGCTCCAGAGCACAGCGCCACCAGCAGGGCACCTCCCCGCAGTCCCTCACAACAGAAGCGACCCCGTCATGCCACGGGGCCACTTCGACTGCTTTGATTCTCAGTGCTCCCGCAGCCACTCCACCAGTTCGGAGGCGGGCAGGGGCGGGGTGATGGCGTAGCCCTGCGCGGCGTCGCAGCCCAGGTCGCGCAGCATGTCCAGCTGGGCCTGGTGCTCCACGCCCACCGCCACCACCTGCAGGCCCAGGCGGTGCGCCAGGTCAATGGTGGCCTGCACCAGCGTCACCGACTTCTCGTCGCCGGGCAGGCGGGCCGTCAGCGAGGGGTGCAGCTTGACCGCACTCAGGGGGAAACGGGTCAGGGCCGACAGGCTGGTTTCGCCCTCCCCGAAGTCGTCCACGCTGAGGCGCGCGCCCAGCGAGCGCAGCTGCTCGAGCAGGGCCAGGGTTTCCTGGCTGTGGTCCAGCAGACTGCCCGCCGCCACCTCGATGTCCGGGGCGCCCTCGGCCGACAGGAGCGGCAGCAGGCGGCGCAATCCCGCCGCGCGGCGCAGTTCTTCCAGGCTCAGGTTCACGCTGACCGCCCATTCCTCAAAGCGCTTGCCCAGGGCGCCGCGCACCGACTGCCGGCCCAGCACCGCCTCCTGCACCACCCATTCGCTGATGTGGGCAATCAGCTCGCTGCGGCTGGCGAGGTCTAAAAAGGCGTTGGGGCTCAGCATGCCCAGCGTGGGGTGGTTCCAGCGCAGCAGGGCCTCGGCGCTCAGGGCGCGGCCGGTGCGCAGCGACACCGCCGGCTGGTACAGCAGCGTGAACTGGTCCTTGTCCAGGGCGCCGCGCAGGGCTTCTTCCAACTCAAAGGCGCGGGCCACCTGGGCGCGCAGGGCCGGATCAAAGACGCTGCGCTGCGAGCGGCCCTGGCGCTTGGCGTGCTGCAGGGCCACCTCGGCGTCGGTGAGGGCGGCGTCGCCGGGCTGGCCGGGCTGGGTGGTCGCCACGCCCAGCGCCGCCGTGATCGCCACGTCGCGCGACCCCGCGCGCAGCGGCACCTCCAGGGCGGCTTCCACCCGCGCCAGGGCGCCCGGGGCGCCCAGCCCGGGCAGGCTCAGGGCAAAAGAGTCGTCGGCCAGGCGGGCGGCCTGGCCCTGCGTCTCGGCAGCAAGGTCGTTCAGGCGGGCGGCCACCTGAATCAGCAGGCGGTCGCAGGCGGTGCGGCCCAGCGCGGCGTTCAGCTCGGTAAAGCCGTCCAGGTCCAGGCACACCACCGTCTGGCCCTGGGTCGCCGGGGCCGCGCCGCCCAGGGCCTCGCGCAGGCCGGTGCGGTTCAGGAGCCCCGTCAGCGAGTCGTGGCGGGCGTCGTGGCGAATCTTGGCCTGGGCGCGGCGCAGGGCCGTCAGGTCACGCAGGGTCAGCAGCACGCTGCCGCGCGAGCCGCCCGCTTCGCCGCCCACGCCGGTCACGCGCAGTTCCATCTGGCGCACGGTGCCGTCGGGCAGGGCCAGCAGGATTTCCTGGCGCAGCGGCAGGGGCACCTCCTTCCAGTCGGGCAGGGCCATAGGTTCGCCCGCCGGGGTAAAGAGGCGCACGCCCAGTTCGCTCATCACGCGCGAGACGGCCAGGCCCACCAGCCGCGCAGCCTCCACGCCCAGCAGGGTCGCGGCCCGCTCGCTGACCAGCTGCGCGCGCCCGGCGTGGTCCACCAGAATGGTGGCGTCTTCCGAGAGCGAGAGCACCTGATTCATCACGCCCAGCGGCGCGCGCCCCCCCTGGGCCCCGGCCTCGCCCTGCGCCACCAGCAGCCCCGGTTCCGAGGTCCGGCGCACGCTGAGGGCGAGGCTGCCCCCCGAAGCCAGTTCAACCTCGGCCCGCGCCGCGCCCCCGGTGGCCGCCAGCCGCACGAGGTCGCGCACGGGTTCAGACGGCACGTCGGCAAAGCAGGGCCACACCCACAGCGGGGCGCCTGTGGCCGGAGCGGCGGCAGCGGGCAGCAGTTCTTTCAGGCCGTGGCTGGCCTGCAGCACCGCCCCCGAATCCGAGAGCAGCGCGGCCGGGGTGTCGGTGTCCAGCAGGGCGGCCACCCGCGCGGCGCGCTCGTACTCGCCGCTCACGTCCTGCAGGGTCAGCATCACGCCCGCCGAGGCCGCCCCGTAGTAGGGCCGCGCCTCGCCGCGCATCCAGAAGGTTTCGCCCGTGCGGGTGACCTGCTCGTCGGGCAGCCGCACCGAGCGCCCGGCGCCCGCCTGCGCCAGCGCGCCAAGCCACGCCGGGCGGTCAGCAAAAATGTCCTGCACGCTGCGGCCCGTGACCTCGGCCTCGCTCAGCTCAAAGAGTTCCAGAAAGGGGCGGCTGACCTTGCGCACCAGCAGTTCGCCCGTCAGCCACGCGGTGGCCACTGGCAACTGGGTGACCATCACTTCCGTTTCGCGGCCCTGGCCGTCCAGGCGCGCGGCGGCCAGCAGCATGGTCAGCACCTGCACCGCCGCGTCGGGCACCAGCTGGCCCGCGTCGGTCCACAGCAGGCCCAGCAGGGCGCCGTCGCGGGTCAGCCACGTCATCTCGCCGCGGTCGAACCATTCGTCGGGCGGCACCAGATCCGGGCCCGAGGGCTCGGCCGGGCCGTGGGCCTGCACGCGCAGGACCTCCTCGCCCAGCTGGGCCAGCAACACCGCCTGCGGGGCATGCACCCGCAGCAGATCACTCAGGGCCGTTTGAACCGCAGAAAAGGTGGCCGCAGGACTCATAACAGACCTCGCTTCAGGCAGAAGCACTGGAAGGGGAAGCGAACGGGGCACACGCCTGGCAGCATGGCACGGCAAGTCTTACCGCCTTCATGCAAAGCTCAGCAGGCCGCGTGCCCCACGGGCCGCCCGGCCCTAGCGGCGGCCGCGCCCGGGCAGAAACACCCCGGGGTCCAGCGGCGCGCTGGCCGCCACCGCGCGGGCCGCCAGCGCGGCGTCGGGTTCGCTCAGCAGCTGCGCGGCGTCGGGCGGGGGCAGCACCGCCTCGCGCAGCGCCAGCCCGGCGTCCACCGCCCAGGCCACCAGCTCGGCCAGGGCCTGAATCCCGGCCGGGCCAAAGTGCGGCCCAAAGGCGCGGGCCAGCACCACCCGGTCGGCGCCGCGTTCCAGCAGGGCGCCGTAGGCCGCATGCTGGCGCTCGCCCTGGCGGTCGGTGACCAGAATCAGCTGGCCGCCGTGGGCAGAGGGGGCCTGGACGTGGCGCTGCACGGCCGTCCACGTCTCGCGCGGCGCGCCGGGCACCCCCAGGGGATCGGGCAGGTTCACGCCTCCCAGCATAGCCCCCGCGCGCGATCACCATGCGGCGCACTATCCTGACCCCCATGAACACTGCCCTCCCCACCCTGATTGCCCAGGCCCGGGGCGGCCGGGTCGTGCGCACCCCCTTCTTGAACGGGGACGACATAGACCGCCGCCTGCTGGGCGGTGACGACCTGCAGCACAAGATTGCCGGCGGCTTCCCCGATGCCCGGCGCGTGGTGCTCACCCTGTACCCCGCCCACATTCCGGAGGTGGACAGCGGCGTGGCCGTTTACCGCGTGACCCCGGAACCCGGCGGCCCCGGCTGGGACCTGCAGGATTTCGGCGTGCATCTCAAGCGGCTGGGCCTGAAAGACGAGCAACTGGGCGACGTGCGGGAAGAACGCGGCGCCTTTCTGGTGGCCGCCACCGGCAAGGCCGCGCAGACCCTGGCCGAGCTGACCGAACTGGGCGGGCGCCCGGTGGACGTGGAACCGGTGGGCGAGAGCGCCGGCCGGGGCAGCAAGGTGCGCGAGGTGGTGGTGCCCTCCATGCGGGTGGACGTGGTGGGCGCCAAGGGCTTTGGGGTCAGCCGCGCGTATTTTCAGCAGGGCATTGACGGCGGCAAGGTGCGCCTGAACGGCAGCCCCGCACGGGCCAGCAGCGAGATCCGCGAGGGCGACAGCCTGAGCGCCGAGGGCCTGGGCCGCATTGATTTCAAGCGCGTGGTGAACGAAACGCGCCGGGGCAACTTCAAGGTTGAACTGGACGTGCACAAGTGAGCGGCTGGGCGTGATTGACCTTACGGCCCGCAACCCGGTGCCCAACCCGGGCGACCTGACGGCCGAACTGGCCCCCAGTCCGCGCTACGCGCAGGTGCGCTTCGAGACCTACCATCCCAACCCCGACTACCCCAGCCAGGCCGAGGCACGCACGGCGGTGCAGGCGTTCCTGAAAGGTGCCCAGGTGCGGCCCGGGGGCTTCCGGCTGTTTCGCCGCGCAAAACCCGAGGGCCGGGGGCTGTACCTGGACGGCGGCTTTGGCGTGGGCAAAACGCACCTGCTGGCCAGCGCGTGGCACGCCGCGCAGGGCACCGCCGCCCTGATGAGCTTTCAGGACCTGATGTACATCATTGGCGCCCTGGGCATGACGCGGGCGGTGGACGCCTTTCGGCAACACGACCTGCTGCTGATCGACGAATTCGAGCTGGACGACCCCGGCAACACCCACATGGCCAACACCTTTCTGGGCCAGCTGATGCCGGGGGGCACCAGCGTGATTGCCACCAGCAACACCGAGCCCGGCGCGCTGGGTCAGGGCCGCTTTAACGCTGCAGACTTTCAGCGGCAGATTCAGGGCATTGCCAGCCGCTTTGACACCTGGCGCATTGACGGCCCGGACTACCGCCAGCGCGGCGTGCGCCCCGAAGACACCCTCAGCGCGGCCGAATATGCCGCCTGGGAAGCGCGGCAAAACCCCGTGGCCCTGGCCCGGATCAGCCACCGCGAGCTGAGCCGCCACCTGCTGAACGTGCACCCCAGCCGTTTTGCCCGGCTGCTGCAGGGTGTGGGCGCCGTGGGCGTGACCGACCTGATTGCCATGCCCGACCAGAACGTGGCCCTGCGCTTCGTGCACTTTATTGACAAGCTCTATGACCTGGGGCTGCCAGCGGCGTTCACGGGGCAGGGGCTGGGGGGGCTGTTTATCGATACCTACCGGCACGGGGCGTATGCCAAGAAGTACAGCCGGTGTTTGTCCCGGTTGTCCGAGCTGCTTCAGGAGGCGCGGGCGCACAGCCCCGCCCTTCGCTAAAGCGCCCCTGGCCGCCGCCATGCCCTCTCGTTCGCGGGCGCAGGGTCCCGCACACCGCCACCACGGCGCCGCGCGCCCGGTGCGCTGGATGATTGCCCCACCGCTGACCAGCCCTCTGCAGATCACGTGGCCCAACCGGCCTCTCCCCGAGGGCTCCCGGTGACGGCCGCTCGCCGCGTCAGGCCGGCGCCATGGAAAAGCGCAGGGCGTTGCCGGAAGGGTCGCGCACGTCAAGGTGCGCGGCGTCGCGCGTAAACGCCTGCTGCACGGCGTGCAGGCGGCCAGCCAGGGCGTCCAGGTCCTTGGGGTCCGGCAGACCCAGGTTCACGCGCACCAGCTGGCTGCGGTCCTGTGGGGCCGGGCGGCCCCCGGCACTCTGCCACGTGTTCAGGCCGAAATGGTGGTGGTAGCCGCCCACCGAGACAAACAGCGCCCCGGGCCAGCGCGACACCACGTCAAAGCCCAGCACGCCCCGGTAAAAGGCCTCGGTGTCCCCCAGGTCCGTCACCCGCAGGTGCACGTGGCCCACCGAGGTGCCCTCGGGCAGACCGGCGAAGGGGCGCTGGGCATCCGGCTCGGCCAGCAGGCCCGGCAGGTCAATGGGATCGCCGGCCATCTGCACCTGTCCGCCGGTCCAGCGCCACTCGCTGCGGGGCCGGTCACGGTAGACCTCAATGCCGTGGCCATCGGGGTCGTGCAGGTAAAAGGCCTCGCTCACCAGGTGATCACTCTGGCCCAGGCGCACCCCCAGAGACGCGGCGTGCTGCACCCAGCGGGCCAGATCGGCGCGGGTGGGCAGCAGCAGCGCGAGGTGGTACAGACCCGGGGAGGTGGGCTGGGCGGGCCGTGCGCCGGGCTGGGCGCTGACCCGCACCAGGGGCAGGCCGGGCCGCCCCAGGGTGGCGGTGGCCGCGCCGTCCTCCAGCACGGTCAGGCCCAGCACCTGCCGGTAAAACGCGGCGGCGCGCGGCAGGTCGGCAACGGTCAGCTCGACCGGCCCCAGCGTCAGGGGGCCAGTGGTCAGGGGGACAGCGGCTTGGTTCATGGGCAGACTCCTTTGTGGGGTGCGGCGGACCTTTCTGGGCAGACTGACGGGTGTGGCGAACGCGCATCAGGGACGGCGGGGGCGCGGTCCAGTGCGGCCACAGCAGCCGTCAGCCGCACTGGCGGAACGCCACGCCATTGAGATTGAAAAATGCCCCCTTTGGAGACACTCGCTGTGCGAAAAAACCGTGGCAACGGGCGGTCATGACCGCCTCCTTTGTCTGGTCCCGAGAGGTGTGAGCACGGCTGTTTGGGCCGATTGTGCCCAGTCGGGACTCAGAGAACCTCCGAAGAAGCCGTTACCTGCCGCAGCAGGCTGAGCAGCTGTTCCATCTGCTGGGGCGACAGGGCCTGAAATTGCTGACGGTGCAGGGCGAGAAGCGGTTCGTCCAGACGGTCCACCAGCGCGCGCCCGTGGGCCGAAAGGCGGGTCAGGAGCACGCGGCGGTCCTGGTCGCTGCGGGCCCGCTCAATCAGGCCCTGCTTTTCCATGCGGTCCAGCAGGCGCGTCACGTCAGGGTCGCGGTTCAGCAATTGGTCGGCAATGGCCCCGCAGGTCAGGGCTTGTCCGCCCGCGCCGCGCAGGATGCGCAGCACATTGAACTGGGTCGTGCTCAGGCCTTCGTGCTTGAACAGCTGTTCGATGTCGTCTTTCAGGCGCAGGCCCAGCACCTGCAGGGCCAGATACAGCTGGTGCTCCAGCACGGCTGGGGGTGTAGGGGGGTGGGTGGGCATGTGGGCTCCTTCCTCCTTCGGTTGTGCAAAGGATAATCGTTGTAACGAATAAATTCAAGGGGAGGCTATTTTGGGCAGGGCGTGCAGGGTTGGACCGCATTCATGGCCCCTCTCTGGACAGCGGAGGTGCGTGCCCTCCAAGCCTGACAGGGCAACTGCCCTGGTTGAATCCCCCTTCTGCCCCGAGATGGCCCGGGGCCTTGCCGTGTCCCGGGCCGCCCCCGAGTGGTGCCCTTTATGCGCCCGTGCCACCCCCGCACAGCCACCAGCCGGCAACAAGCAAAAACCCCACCTTGCGGCGGGGTTTTCTTTGGCGTGCCCGAAGAGATTCGAACTCCTGGCCTTCTGATCCGTAGTCAGACGCTCTATCCAGCTGAGCTACGGGCACACACTTGGCACTGCTTGGCGGAGAGGGCGGGATTCGAACCCGCGGTACACTTTTAAGGCGTACGAGCGTTTAGCAAACGCTTGGTTTAAGCCGCTCACCCACCTCTCCATGAGGCCATGCATTGTCATGTTTGGCGAGGGGTGAGGGATTCGAACCCCCGGTAGGTTGCCCTACTACGGTTTTCAAGACCGTTGCCTTCAACCACTCGGCCAACCCCCCCTGTGTGGTGGGGCGCGCTGTCAGGTGTCCTTAAGCGCGAGGGGAAGTATATGAGCACGCGCCCACCTTGTCAACGCCTGCGCCGCCAGAGCAGCAGCGCCCCAAGACCCAGCAAGAGGGGCAGCCACGCCGGCCACGGGCGGGGCAGCTGCGCCTCGCCGCGCAGCAGGGCGCGCAGGGCCTCCTCGTGGGGGGTGGCTGGCGGTTCAGGCCGCGTCAGGGGGGGCAAGGTCAGGTCGGCGCTCAGCACGCCGGTGTGATAGGCGTTTTCGTCGGGGTGGCCGCTGCCCGCCGCGCGCTGGGTGCCCAGGATGCGCAGCTGGTCGTGCGGGCCTTCCCCCACCCAGGGGGCCAGGGCCAGAAAGCCGGGGCGCGGCTCGGTCATCACGTAGCTGCGGGGCGCGGGGGCCTCCTCGGCCGGGCCAGTGATCGCGCTCTGGCCGTCGAAGGTCAGGTCCAGCAGGTTGCCCACCACCATCGGATTGACCGCGTAGCGAATCTGCGGGCTGGTGGCGGTGACCTGCCAGCTGCTTTCCAGCCACGCCACGGGCTGGTCGCGCACGTCGTCCGGGTCCGGCGGTAGCCCCTCGCGGGCGGTCCAGGGCGAGCCGTTGGCGTCGGGTTGCAGCAGCACCGTGCAGCCCTGCGCTTCCAGGCGGCCAATCACATCGGCCCGGAAGGCGTCAAGGCTGATCGCCACGCCCAGGTCGCCCGCCGGGGTGGGAAACACCCGCAACTCGTCCAGCCGCCCCGGGCTCAGGTCCACGCCGCCCGCCTCCTCGTCCGGGGTGAGGTGCACCTTGTCGGCGGTGCCGATCAGTTCGCCCTGCGGGTCCAGCAGCACCGTCTGGTTGGTCAGCACCCCCGGCACCCGGCGCAGGCCAGTCCCTGAGCGCTCGTAGCGGGGCATGGGCGCCGAGCCGCAGCACAGGTACACCCCATACTCGCGCGCCAGGGCCCGGCAGGTGTCCAGGTATAGCGCCGTGTTCTCGTCGATGCCCGCCAGTTGCAGCGCCCGCACCGGCGAGACCCGCTCGCGCAGCATCAGGGGCAGCGTGCGCGGCAGCCGCGCCAGGAACAGCGCCAGCGCCACCCGCTGAAAGGTGCCCAGCCGCAGCGCCCAGCCCCCGCCGCGCAGCACCAGCGGCAGCCCGTTCAGTTCGGTGAGCACCACCAGATTCGGGCGGTCCGGGGCGAGGTGGGGCCGGGCCGCGTCCAGCTGCGCGCGCAGCCACTGGCGAAAGCGCGGGGCCGAAACGAAGTCGCTGGCATGCCACTGGGGCTGCACCGCCACGGCGCGAACAATGCGGGAACGCATGGGCACAGCCTAGCGGCCCGCCCCCGGCTATGCTGCGGCCATGTCCGCGCCCACCTTCGAGCCCCTGGGCGACGCGGCGCTGGTGGTGCGCACCCCAGCGGCGCGCGCCCTGCTGGCCCGGCTCTGGCGGCAGCCACCCCCCGGCCTGCTGGACGCCGCCCCCGCGCTGGGGCAGGTCACGCTGCTGTTTGACCCCCTGCACACCGACGCTGCGAGGCTGGAACAGGTGGTGCGTAGCGCGTACAGCACCCTGACCGCCGAGGCCGCGCCCCCGGCCCGGGAACTGACCCTGCCCGTGACCTTCAGTGGCCCTGATCTGCCCTGGTGTGCGGCCCACGCCGGGCTCAGCGAGGCGGCGCTGGTGGAGGCGCTGTGTGCGCTGACCTTCGAGGTGGCCTTCCTGGGCTTCACCCCCGGCTTTGCCTTTCTGACTGGCCTGCCGCCTGCCCTGCAGATGCCCCGGCTGGCCGCCCCCCGCGAGCAGGTGCCGGCCGGCAGCGTGGCCCTGGGGGGGCCCTGGGCCGGGGTCTACCCGCGCGCCACGCCGGGCGGCTGGCGCCTGGTGGGGCACACGGCGTTCCAGGCCTTTGACCTGTCGCGCCCCGAACCCGTGCCGTGGCGGGCCGGCGACCGGGTGCGCCTGGAGGCCCAGCGTGGCTGAGCCGGCCCAGCCATCGCGGGCCCTGGTGGTGCTGCGCCCCGGGCTGCAGACCACCGTGCAGGACGCCGGCCGCCGGGCTCGGGCGCTGGGCGTGCCGGGCGGCGGCGCGGCCGATTCCACCGCGCGGCGTCTGGGCAACGCCCTGGTGGGCAACCCCGCCACCGTTGCGGGCCTGGAACTGACCCTGCTGGGCCCGGCGCTGCGCTTTGAAGCGCCGGCCCTGGTCAGCCTGTGCGGGGCGCCGTTCGGGGCCACGCTGGACGGCATCCCGTTGCCCCTGTGGCGCGCCGTGGCCGTGCAGGCCGGGCAGACGCTGGACGTGCGCGGCACGCCCGCTGGGCTGCGCGCCTTCCTGGCGGTTCGGGGTGGGCTGGACGGCCAGGAGGTATTCGGCAGCCGCGCCACCGACCCCCGCAGCGGGTTCGGGGGCCTGGAGGGCCGCGCCCTGCGCGCCGGGGACCGGCTGACCTGGGGCGCGGCGGCCCTGGCCCCGGCCCCACGGGCCCTCCCCTCGCCCGAGGTGCGCACCCCCTTCGGTCCCCACCACCGCCTGCGGGTGCTGCCCACCCCGGACCTGACCCCCGCCCTGGAAGGCCACCTCTGTGGGCCGGTGTTCACCGTGGCCCCGCAGGCCGACCGCATGGGCGTGCGCCTGACCGAAGCGGTGCCGGCCCCGCACGACCCCACACGCCCCAGCGTGCCCAACGTGCCAGGGCTGGTGCAGCTCCCCCCGGATGGCCGCCCCATCCTGCTGCTGCCCGACGCCGGCACCCACGGCGGCTATCCCAGCCCCCTGGTGGTGATTCAGGCCGACCAGCCCCGGCTGGGGCAACTGCGCCCCGGGGACACGCTGCAGTTTGAGGCGGTGCCCCTCGCCGTGGCGCGGCAGGCGCTGATGGCCCAGGAACAGGCGCTGCGGCAAGCCGAAACGGCGCTGCGCCTGCATTTCGCCTCGGTCTGAGGTCGGTAACTCGTTTCACTCTGGGCCCCACCGGCGCCCCCTGAATGCTCTCCACACTTCATCCGCCCCACAGTCCTTCACGGGAAACCCGGGGCGGCTCTGGGCTTCGCTCTGAGCACAGGGGCCCGCACCAACCGGCATCCCCATCAATGAGAACGCCGCGTTGCCTCTTTTCACCCCGCCCCCGAACCGCCTCTCTTCTGCCGACCCACCGCCTGGGGGCTATGCTGACCGCATGCCAATGGACCTGAACGCCGATCTGGGCGAGGGCAGCGCGCACGAGGAAGCGGTGATGGCGGCGGTGACCTCGGCCAACATCGCCTGTGGCGGCCACGCGGGCGACCTGGAGACCATGCGTGACAGCCTGCGCCTGGCCGCGCGCTTTGGGGTGGCGGCCGGAGCCCATCCCGGCTTCCCCGACCGCGAGGGCTTTGGCCGCCGCGCCATGACTTTTGCGCCGGCGGACGTGACGGCCTTTGTGCGCGACCAGATCGAGGCCCTCAAGGCGGTGGCGGCGCGCGAGGGGGTGGCGCTGGCCCACGTCAAACCCCACGGCATGCTGTACAACATGGCGGCCACAGACCCGGCCCTGGCCCGCGCCATTGCCCAGGCGGCGGCCGACGCTGGCCTGCCGCTGTATTTCGGCCTGGCCGGGGCCCAGAGCGTGATGCTGCGCGAGGCCCAGGCCCTGGGCCTGACCGCCCTGGGCGAGGGCTTTGCCGACCGGGGGTACGCGCCAGACGGGCAGCTGTGGCCGCGCAGTCAACCCGGCGCCCTGCTGCCCCATGCCCAGGCGGTGGCGCAGGGGGTGCGCCTTGCCACCCAGGGGCACGCGCTGGCGGTCAGCGGCGAGGTGGTGGCGGTGCCCGCCCAGACCCTGTGCCTGCATGGCGACGGCGCTGAGGCCGCCGAACTGGCCCGCGACCTGCGCGCGGCCCTGGAGGCGGCGGGCGTGCAGGTCACCCCCCCCCTCCCCAGAGCATGAAGGCCCGCTCAGGGTGCCGGGGGCACTTCAAAACCGCACTTGTCAGGCGGCGGTGAGAGGCGGCGTGGTGAACTGCCCTTACCATGCGCCCCTCTCCCCGCCGCTTCCTGCCTGACCTCGCCGCCCGGCGAGCAGCCTGTCCTGTCCTGGGCGGGGGCACCCTTGACCGTCGCCTGCTGAGCACCCATGTGCTGGTGGTGGTGCTGGGCGCCATGCTGCTCAAGCTGGCGTCCATGCCGATGGACGCCTTTGAGCACGCCACCCTGGCCGTTACCTGCGCCCTGGTGGTGGGCCTGCTGGCGGTCACCGCCCTGACCCGCGCGCCGCTGCAGGTGCTGCACGGCCTGCTGCTGGCGGTGGCCTGGAGCTACGTGCTGAGCCAGCTGTGGCATGTGCTGTTCCGGGTGCCCGAACAGGGGCAGCTGCAGGCCCTGGGCACCCTGGGGCCCTGGGCGGCGGTCACCCTGGCCTCGCACCTGTGGATGCTGGGGCGGCGTGACAGCCTGCCCCTGAGCGTGCTGGCGCTGGGCAGTACAGCGGCGCTGCTGGCGGCCTATGTGCTGCAGGTGCCCGGCGCGGCGCAGCAGCCGGTGGTGGGGGCCACGCTGCAACTGCTGCTGGCCGGCGCGGTGATGCTGGTGGGGCAGCACACCACCGCCCGCCGGGTCACGGCCGATCTGCGCCGCGACCTGCTGGGCGACGGGCAGGCCGAGCGCGACGCCCTGACGGGGCTGCCCGGCAACGCCGCCATGAAACGCTGGCTGGACGGCGCCGTGGCCCGCCGCCCCGAGGGCCTGGGCGTGGTGGTGATCGCGCTGGACGCGCCGGTGCCGGGTGCTGGCGGCCCAGGCGACGCCCGCCGGCTGGCCCATGTGGCCCGGGTGCTGCAGGGCGCCCTGCGCGACGAGGACATGCTGGGCTACCTCAGCGATGACCAGCTGGTGCTGGCCCTGCGCGCGGCGGATGCCCGCTCGGCCCGCGCCCTGTGTGAGCGGCTGCGCCTGCGCGTGGCCTCCCGCCCGGTGGACGGCCATAACGTGACCGTGACGATGGGCCTGGCCTTTTACGACGACCACCGCAGCGGCCTGAGCCTGCTGCGCGAAGCCGAGGACACCTGCCTGAGCCTGCAGCGCGAGGGCAGCAACCGCGTGGCCCTGGGCCCCCTGCCCGCGCACGACGAGCAGCCCACTTCCGACCTGCGCGTTCAACCCAGTCCGGCGTAAAGAGGGGGGCAGACCCAGGCCCTCACCACCAGCAGACGACCAGCGCGAAGCCGTGCTGGTCGTTTCTGTGTGAGGCTGTGACAGCGGTCTTCCGTTCCATTGAGGGGCGGAAAGCATTCCCCTCAACGCCAAGCCAACCGGTGTCTGTCGCGTTCGCTCGCTCTGCCCCGCAGCTTTGCAAGTCCGCTTGCCCCATATGACCTGAAGGGTTCACCTTCAAGTCATGTGGTGACCGCTAGAAAACCGGCGCTTGCCCTGAAGCGTTGGCGAGCCCCCGGCGCCTGCCCTCAGCACTGTAGAGGCCTCCGATGAACCGGCAGGTCCCCTTCACCAAACCACGAAAAGCCCCCAGGCAGCAATCGCCTGGGGGCCCTGAAGAAGGTCTTAGCCTTCGTTCTGCTCGGTGTCTTCGCTCTGGCCTTCGGTGGTCTCGCCGGCGGCTTCGGCCTTGACTTCTTCCACCGTGGCTTCGCCTTCCAGAATGGCGGCGGCGGCTTCCTCGCTGATCTCGCCCGCAGCCACCAGACCGGCCACCTGGGCCGCCTGGGCCTCGGCCGCAGCCTCGCCTTCGGACAGGCGGGGCGGCAGCACGCTGATCACCACGAGTTCTTCTTCCACGGCGAGCTTCACGCCTTCGGGCAGCTTGATCTGACCGGCGCTCACATGGTCACCAATGTTCAGCTTGGTCACGTCCACCACGATTTCCTGGGGAATGCGGCGGGGGCCGGGGGCCACGACGGACAGGTTGTGCACCACGACGTCCACGAGGCCGCCCATGACTTCGCCCTGGCTCTTGCCCTTGGTGTGCACAGGCACGGCCACGGTCACGGGCTCGCCGTAGGTGACCATGTAGAAGTCCACATGGATGGGCGCGCGCTTGCGCTTGTCCATCTGCACGGTCTTGACCAGGGCCGGGAAGGTTTCGCCGCCTTCCAGGGTGATGTCGAAGAGCCCCGTGGTGCTCTGCTGGCGGAAGGCGCGGTCAAAGGCCTTGCGGTCAATGGCAAAGGACACGTTCTTGTCCTTGTTGTAGGCCACGGCGGGGATCATGCCTTCGGCCAGTTTGTCCTGGCTGCTGCGGGGTTTGGCGTTCAGTTCCATGTGCGGTGTCTCCTTACGGGCGTTCTTCGCCGCCGCTCCCGGCGCGCGCCGTAAGCCTGTGGGGGCTGTGGGGGCGGGGGCGGGCGTGCAACCGCAACAGCATAGCAAACGCCCGCTGCCTGCGGGAAGGGTCCGCCCGCCCCGCACGCCCTGCGCCGCTGTGGCCGGCGGGGCAGGACACGCAACTGAAGCCCAAATGCTTTAGACTCTGGGGCGTTGCCGCGCGGCCCCCCACCCGTGCCCCCCAAAGGGCAAGCCGGGCAGAGGCGGGCCCCGCTGGCCAGAACCCAGCAGCAGCAAAAGGAGAGCACACCATGATCAGCGTGACAGAACTGCGCAACGGCACGAAAGTGGAAATGGACGGCGGCCTGTGGGAATGCCTGGAGTACTCGCACCTGAAGATGGGCCGGGGCGGGGCCAAGGTGGTCACCAAGTTCCGCAACATGGAAACCGGCTCCATCGTGGACCGCACCTTCAACAGCGGCGAAAAGCTGCAGGACATCTACGTCGAAGGCAAGAAGATGCAGTACCTCTACCCCGACGGTGAGGACTTCGTGTTCATGGACCTGGAAACCTTCGACCAGATCACCCTGGCCCGCGCGCTCGTGGGCGACGCCGCCAAGTTCATGAAAGAGAACACCGAGGTGGAAGTGGCGATGTACGGCGACAAGGCGCTGAACATCACCCTGCCCAACCAGGTGGTCCTGAAGATCGTGGAAACCGACCCCGGCGTGCGCGGCGACACCGTCTCTGGCGGCACCAAGCCCGCCAAGCTGGAAACCGGCGCCACCGTGCAGGTGCCTCTGTTCGTGGAGCAGGACACCAACGTGAAGGTGGACACCCGCACGGGTCAGTACCTCAGCCGGGCCTAACCTCCCCATGCCTGCGCGCGCCGCCGACCGGAAATCCCCGGGGGCGGCGCTTCGCTTTGCCGTTAGACTCGGTGCAGCCAAACGAGCGTTAGGCTGCGGGTGACACCCCGCCGCTGTTCCCAACCTGCATGATGGGAGGCAGCCACCGCACGACCGCATTGCACCACCAAGGAGGGGCCATGAACCCGGATGACCTGAAGCAGATTCTTTCCGCCCTGACCAGCGCCGACGTGCGCGAATTCGCCCTGCGCACCGGCAGCTTCGATCTGAGCCTGAAACGTGGCCCGCAGGCCGCCCCGGCTGGCCCCGCCCCCGTGGCCCCGGCCCCCCAGCCCCAGCCCATGAGCGCCCCCGCCCCGGCCGCCTTTGCGCCGGGCGCCCCGGCCCCCGCGCCCCTGGCCGAGACGCCAGCGCCGGCGCCCGCTGCCCCCGCCAGTGCCCCGGCCCCTGCCGCCGAAGCTCCGGTGACGCCCGCGCCGGCCGCCAGCAAGGGCACGCCGGTCAAGGCGCCTATCGTGGGCACCTTCTACTCGGCCAGCAGCCCCGACGCGCCCGCGTACGTGAAGGTGGGCGACACCGTGCAGGCCGGCCAGGTGCTGTGCATCATCGAGGCCATGAAGCTGATGAACGAGATCGAGGCCGAACTGGGCGGCACCGTGCGCGAGATTCTGGTGAAGAACGCCGAGCCGGTCGAGTACGGTCAGACGCTGTTCATCATTGAATAAGGTCGAGGGTCAAAGGGTCTAAGTGTCTAAGGTTTGAACCTGCTTAGACCCTTTGACCCTTAGACCCTTCGACTTCCTGCCGGAGGCAAGCACATGTTCAAGAAAATCCTGATCGCCAACCGTGGCGAAATCGCCCTGCGCGTGATTCGCACCGCGCGGGAAATGGGCGTGAAGACGGTCGTGGTGTATTCCACCGCCGATGAAAAGAGCCTGCCGGTGCTGCTGGCCGATGAATCGGTGTGTGTGGGCCCGCCCGCCAGTAACCAGTCGTACCTGAATATTCCCAACATCCTCTCGGCCGCGCTGATGACCGGCGCCGAGGCCATTCACCCGGGCTACGGCTTCATGGCCGAGAACCCCGACTTCGCCGAGATGTGCCGCGAGCACGGCATCGTGTTTATTGGGCCCACGCCCGAGAGCATGCGCGCCCTGGGTTCCAAGGCCGGCGGGCGTGAAATCGCCGCCATGAGCAAGGTGCCCGTGGTGCCCGGCACCGGGGTACTGGCGGACACCGACGCTGCGCTGCTGGCTGCCAAGCAGATTGGCTACCCCGTGCTGCTCAAGGCCAGTGCGGGCGGCGGCGGGCGCGGGCAGAAGGTGATCCGCACCCAGGACGAACTCGCCAAAGGCTTTGCGCAGGCGCAGGAAGAGGCGCGGCTGTACTTTGGCGACCCCGCGATCATCATGGAGAAGTTCCTGGAGGAATTCCGCCATGTGGAAGTGCAGGTCATGGGCGACGGCCAGGGCCACGTCATTCACATTGGCGAGCGCGACTGCTCCATTCAACGCCGCAACCAGAAGCTGATTGAAGAGGCGCCCTCCACGCTGCCCGAATCGCTGCGCCAGGAGATCCTGGCCGCCGGGGTGCGCCTGGCCCAGCATGTGAACTACGCCGGGGCCGGCACGCTGGAATTCATTGTGGACCGCGACGGCAACTACTACTTCATGGAGATGAACACCCGTATCCAGGTGGAACACTGCGTTTCCGAGGAAATCAGCGGCCTGGACTTCGTGAAGTTGCAGCTGGAAATCGCGGCCGGCTACGGCCTGAAGCTGCAGCAGGAGGACATCGTGCTGCAGGGCCACGCCATTGAGTGCCGCCTGAACGCCGAAGACCCCGACAAGGATTTCCGCCCGGCGGCCGGCAAGATGGACGACGTGCACTTTGCGGGCGGCCCCGGCGTGCGCGTGGACAGCCACGCCTACAGCGGTTACGTGATTCCGCCGCACTACGACAGCCTGATCGGCAAGCTGATCGTGCACCACGACACGCGCGAGCAGGCCATTGCCCGCATGAAGCGCGCCCTGGAAGAAACGGTGATTCAGGGGCCCAAAACCACCATTCCCCTGTACATCAAGATCATGGACAACCCGTTCTACAAGCGCGGGGCCGTGATGACCAACTTCCTGAAAACACGGATGGAGATGTAAGGGAAGGGCGGCGTGCAAGTCACGCCGCCCTTTTGAAACCTACCTCGTCAGGCGAAAGGCTGCATGTCCAACGATATAGATTGGTCCACAGGGTGTCTTTCCTTCGAAAGTTGGCGAAGAGCACTGATCCTTGAGGGCGCACCCCAGACACAATTCATCACCCTCATCGAACTAGATCGCCTTGGCGCCTTCATGGATGTTCGTGGGCTCCCTATGGGCGATGCGGCTGTTCGCCTGGTGGGTTCCCTCGCCCTATTGCATGCGTCTTCTGTAACAGCGTCTTCTGCCGTGTTCCGAGTCAGTCACTCCACATTCGCCGTGCATTGGGCCGCCCCGAATCTCCTCGATGTGGTCCGGCGGGTAGAAGCATTGCGCATGGCGGTGCAGGCAACAGCTACTGGAATTTCCGTCACTCTCACCACGACGGTGCTTCTTCCAGGTGAACCCCACGACGTGCTTCTGAGGCGACTCTACGCGCTCCAGCAGGCTGAACACAGCAGCCTTACGGAAGGCATTTTTCTTGATCCCTCAACTCAGTGATGAGTTTGCCAGCCCGTGACACGCTGCTTTCCCGTCTGTGTGGGCTGCCCTGGCCTCATGGGCCGCTGCTGGACGCCGTGCGGCTCTCCCCCACCCTGGACGTGCTGGATGTAGGGGCCGGCGATGGGCGGCTGCTGCGCGCCTTGAAGGCCCGGGGGCACACAGGCCGATTGATTGGGGTCGACCCAGCGCCTGGCGAGGGTGTCCTCAGGGGCACAGCCGACGCCCTCCCGTTTCCAGAAGCCAGTTTTGATGCGGTGCTGTTCGTGCGGGTGCTGGCGCATCTGCCGGACGCACAGGCGGCCCTGCAGGAAGCTCGGCGGGTGCTGAGGCCCGGTGGAACACTCATCGTTGCAGCCCAGGGGCCAGCACACCTGCAGGCCACCTGGGCCGCCCTGGGGCAGCCGCTGGGGAAGGCGGCCCCCACGGCCCAGCCGCCCACCTTCGAGCGGCGTCTGCCCGTCACGGTCACCGCTGCCGATGCCCGCGCGCTGGCCCAGAGCTACGGCGCGTGGGCACAGGGCGAGGTGGCCGCCTTGCACGACCACCTGTTTCCTGTGCAGGATCACCTGCAGCTGCACATCTGGCAAAGCTGACGCCCTACACCGCTGCTGTGGCGGCCAGCCGGTCCAATACGCCGGGGTCTTCCAGGGTGCTGGTGTCGCCCTCAATGGTCTTGCCCGCCGCGATCTGGCGCAGGAACCGGCGCATAATTTTGCCGCTTCTGGTCTTGGGCAGGGCGTCGGCAATGTAAATGGCGTCCGGGCGGGCCAGGGCGCCGATTTCCTTGCTCACATGGGCGCGCAGCACTTTGGGGTCCACGGTAAAGCCGCTCTGGGGCAGAACAAAGGCCACCACGCACTCGCCCTTCACGTCGTCGGCCTTGCCCACCACGGCGGCTTCGGCCACGCTGGGGTGCGACACCAGCGCCGACTCAATCTCCATGGTGCCCAGGCGGTGCCCGCTGACATTCAGCACGTCGTCCACGCGGCCCACCACGGTGTAGTAGCCGTCCTGGTCACGCCGGGCGCCGTCGCCGGCAAAGTACACGCCCTCAATCTCGCCCCAGTAGGTCTTGCGGTAGCGCTCGTCGTCGCCGTACACGGTGCGCAGCATGGAAGGCCAGGGCCGCTTGATCACCAGCAGGCCGCCGTCGTTGGCGCCCAGTTCCTCGCCCCGGTGGGTCATGATGGCGGGCTCCACCCCGAACAGGGGCAACCCCGCGCTGCCGGGCTTGCTGGGAAAGGCGCCGGGCAGCGTGGTCAGCATGATCGCGCCGGTTTCGGTCTGCCACCACGTGTCCACCACCGGGCAGCGTTCACCGCCGATCACGCGCCAGTACCACATCCAGGCTTCGGGGTTGATCGGCTCGCCCACCGAGCCCAGCAGGCGCAGGCTGCTCAGGTCGTGGCGGGCGGGCAGGTCGTCGCCCTGGCGCATGAACGAGCGGATGGCGGTAGGCGCGGTGTACAGGATGGTCACGCGGTGCTTTTCGACCAGCTGCCAGAAGCGGCCCCAGTCGGGGTGGTTGGGGGCACCCTCATACATCAGGACGGTGGCGCCGTTCAGCAGCGGCCCATACACGCTGTAGGAATGGCCGGTGATCCAGCCCACGTCGGCGGTGCACCAGTAGATGTCGTCGTCTTGCAGGTCAAAGACGG
Source organism: Deinococcus multiflagellatus (assembly GCF_020166415.1). Taxonomy (NCBI): domain Bacteria; kingdom Thermotogati; phylum Deinococcota; class Deinococci; order Deinococcales; family Deinococcaceae; genus Deinococcus; species Deinococcus multiflagellatus. Next base: position 8,957 of record NZ_JAIQXV010000019.1, on the reverse strand, counting down.
TCTGGGTGGTGAGGTACGTGCCCACCATGTACCCGCCCGTGGTGTGCTGCACGCCCTTGGGCTTGCCGGTGCTGCCCGAGGTGTACAGCACGAACAGCGGATGCTCACTGTCCAGCGGCTCGGCCTCGTGCTCGTCGCTGGCGGCGGCCAGGGCCTCGTGCCACCATACGTCGCGGCCCGCCTGCATGGGGGCGTCGCAGTCGGCGCGGCACACCACCAGGATCGTCTCCAGGCTGGGGGCCAGCCGCGCGGCCTCGTCGGCGTTCGCCTTCAGGTTCACCAGCGCGCCCCGGCGCTGCCCGGCGTCGGCGGTAATGAGCACCTTGCTCTGGGCGTCGTTGAGGCGGTCAGCCAGTGCCGACACCGAGAAGCCGCCGAACACTACGCTGTGCACCGCGCCAATACGGGCGCAGGCCAGCATGGCAATGGCCGCTTCGGGCGTCAGGGGCAGGTACAGGGTCACGCGGTCGCCCTTTTGCACCCCCAAGTTCTGCAGGGCGCTGGCGGCCCGCTTCACCTCGCGCAGCAGTTCGGCGTAGCTGAAACGGCGCACCTCGCCGTCCTCGCCTTCCCAGATGATCGCGGTCTTGTCGCCCCGCCCCCGCGCCACATGGCGGTCCAGCGCGTTGTAGGCGATGTTCGTCTGCCCGTCCACGAACCACCGGGCATGGGGGGGCTGCCAGTCCAGCACCTGCGTCCAGGGGGCAAACCAGTGCAGCTCGCCCGCCACCTCGCTCCAGAAGGTGTCCGGGTCGTCCAGGCTCTGGCGGTAGCGGCGCTCGTACTCGGCGCGGCTGACGCGGGCGCGGGCCTGGAACTCGGCGCTGGGCGCAATCACACGGTCCTCGTGCAGCATGGCGTCAATGTGGTCGGTGGCCGTGGGGGTCTGGGTCATGGGTGCCTCCGGGGTGAGGACAGAGCGTGCAGGGGATGTGCGCTCACTGTAGCCGCCGCGCACCCCGTTCCAGGGCCGGCGGCGCGGCAGTGGTCCAGACCAGTACCGGCGGGGTACTGCACCGGGTTCAAAACGGTGGGGCGGGCCCAAAAGCAGACTGGCCCGCCAACGCCGCCCCCACCCGCGCGTATGCTGCGGCTCGATGCTGCACGACGTGTTGGGCCGCCCCCTGCGTGACCTGCGCCTCAGCGTGACCGACCGCTGCAACCTGCGCTGCACGTACTGCATGCCCGCCGACGTGTTTGGTCCGGGGTACGCCTTCCTGCCCCGCGCCGAACTGCTGACCTTCGAGGAACTGGAGCGCTTAAGCCGCCTCTTCGTGGGCCTTGGGGTGCAGAAGCTGCGCCTGACCGGCGGCGAACCCACCCTGCGCCGCGACCTCCCCGAGCTGGTCGGGCGCCTGAGCCGCATTGAGGGCGTGCAGGACCTCGCCATGACCACCAACGGCCTGCTGCTGCCCGCCCTGGCGCCGGCCCTGAAGGCGGCGGGCCTGCGCCGGGTCACCGTCAGCCTGGACAGCCTGGACCCCGAGGTCTTCGGGCGCATGAACGGCCTGGGCACCCACCCCGAGCGGGTGCTGGCCGGCATTCACGCCGCGCTGCAGGCGGGCCTGGGCGTGAAGATCAACACCGTGGTGCAGCGCGGCGTGAACGACGCGGGCCTGCGCGAGTTGTGGGCGGCCCTGCGCGAGCTGGCCCCGGTGCGCTTTATCGAGTTCATGGATGTGGGCAACCACAACGGCTGGAATCTGGACGGCGTGGTGCCCTCAAGCGAGGTCCTGGCCCGCCTGGGCGCGGGCGACGAGCCGCTGCAACCCGCCCGCGCCGCCTACCGGGGCGAGGTCGCGGCCCGCTACCGCGATGCGCAGGGCCGGGAAGTGGGCCTGATCAGCTCGGTGACAGCGCCGTTTTGCGGGGACTGCACGCGGGCGCGCCTCTCGGCGGCGGGGGTGCTGTACACCTGCCTGTTTGCGGGCAGCGGCACGGACCTGCGCGCGCCCCTGCGGGCGGGGGCCAGCGACGACCAGTTGCGCGAACAGATTGCCGGGGTCTGGGCGGCCCGGCGCGACCGCTACAGCGAGGACCGCGGCGAAGCTGGGCGCGCGGCCAGCCCGGTGAAAGTCGAGATGTCGCACATCGGGGGGTAGGGCGGCCCCCGGTGTTCCGACCCCGGTCACAACGCCGGCCAGCTTGTGTACTTAGAACACTAAACATAAGATGAAAGCGGCGCCGCCCGCCAGCGGTCCGCCCGGAGGGATGCATGGCGAAGTACCCGCTCATCAAGACCACCCTGAAAGACCGGCTGCTCGGCGGCCACTACGCCGAGGGCCTGCCGCTGCCCAGCGAACCGCAGCTGGCCCGCGAATTCGATGTCTCGCGCATGACCGCCCGGCGCGCCATTGACGAACTGGAACGCGAAGGCTACGTGTACCGCGTGCAGGGCGCCGGCACCTTTCCCACCGGCAAGCGTTTCCGGCAGGGCATGTTCCGCGTGCGCCCCTTCAAGGAGTGGGCCCGCCACCCGGACCACCGCACCACCGTGCTGCGCGCCATGCAGATTGAAGCCACACCGGAAATCGCCATTGTGCTGCAGATTCAGCCCGGCGACCCGGTGATTTTCGTGCACCGCCTGCGCACGGCGGGCGACGAGGCGCTGGTCATAGAGAAGCGCTACATCAACGGCACGCTGGTGCCGGGCCTGCTGGACCACAACCTGTCCACCGAGAGCATCCACGAAACCATGATCAGCCTGGGGGTGCCGCTGCAGCGCGTGGAGCAGAATCTGGAAGCGGTGAACCTGCGCCAGGAGGAGGCCGATCTGCTGCGCGTGCCGCTGGGCACCGCCGCCTTCCTGCTGCGCCGCACCACCTACAGCGGTCAGAAGCGGGCCAGCTACGTGAACTACTGGGTGCGTGGCGACCGCTACGCGTTTCAGGATACCTTCGAGCCGTAGGGGCCATGGGCTGTGGGCCATGAGCCATGGGGTCAACCCACAAAGCTCATGGCCCATGGCTCAAAGCAGCGGGGCGCCTCCTGTTCAGGAGCGCCCCGCTGCTTTGTCCCGCTTTACTTGCTGTTCTTCGCGGCGTCGACGAGGGCCTTGAAGGCCTCGGGCTCGCGGGCGGCGATGTCGGCCAGCACCTTGCGGTTCAGGTCCACACCGGCGCGCTTCAGACCACCGATGAAGGTGGAGTAGTTCATGCCGTGCAGGCGGGCGCCCGCGTTGATGCGCTGAATCCACAGGCGGCGGAAGTCACGCTTCTTGTTGCGGCGGTCGCGGTACTCGTAGGTGGCGGCGTTCAGCAGCGTCTGGAAGGCGTTGCGGTACTGCTTGGAGCGGCTGCCCCAGAAGCCCTTGGCGCGCTTGAGCACCTTCTTGTGGCGGCGGCGGCGGATAATCCCGGTCTTGGCGCGAGGCATCTACTTCACTTCCCCTTCGGCAGCATCAGCTTCATGCGTGCCCATTCGCTCTTGGCCAGAACAAAGCCCTTGCCCTTGCCCCGGATCTCGTTGCCGCTCTTGCCGGTGTTCTGGTGGCGCTTGCCACTCTTGAACGCCATGACCTTGCCGGTCCCGGTGATCTTCACCCGGCGGCTGGCCGCTTTCAGTGTCTTCATCTTGGGCATGTGCATGCCTCCTTTGCAGTCCGGTCGCTCTCCCCGGTGCGGGGCGCTTCCGTCTGGGGTTCGGGCCGCTTTGCGTACAAAGCCGTTGGTCGCCCTGCCCCACTTGACCAAGAGAGGATTGTATCCGTGCCCCGGGTCACAGGTCAAGGCGAGGTGAAGATCAGCTGCTGCTGGGCCAACACCGCGCCGTGCCCCTCGAAAATGCGGCGCATGGGGTGATTGTTCGCGTCCGTGGCGCCCGCATGATCGCTAAAGTCCCGGGCCGCCAGCGCCAGCAGGTGGGCGTGCAGGCGCCGGCCCAGGCCCTGCCCGCGTGCCCCAGGATGAACGCCGATCAGGTCAATGCTGGCGGTGCCGGGCCGCCCACCGGGACCAGTCGCCCCCAGCGCCGCAAGGGCCCCAGAGGCGTCGGGCAGGCCAACCAGGGTCCAGCCGTCTGGCAGGGCGAAGGCCGCGCGGTTCAGCGCCCCCAGCAGGGCCTGCACCTCGGGCAAGGCCACGGCAGCGTGGTCCAGCAGCTGCGCCTGGGGGTCAAGGGACCAGCGCCCAGCCGTCAGGTCCGTGGTGTACACCACCGCTTCCTCTTCAAAGTGCCATCCAGCCGCCTGCGCTGCCCCCAGGCACAGGGGGCCCTGGGTGCTGTCCAGAATCAGGCGGCGGTCCGTCACCTGGGCCCGCAGGTGGGCCAGAAACGCCTGGGCAGCCGGTTCAGGCACGTCGGCCCGTAGGCGTGGCAGCAAGGGAATATGCGGAGCGGTAGGGATGATGCACACGCCTTCCAGCCCGCGTGGGGAACGCAGCAGCTGAACCTGCTCGGGGCGCAGGCGCCCGGCGGCCACGTTGCCCCGAATGATCTCCAGGCGCCGCTCGGCGTCGGCACGGTCGGGCAGCAGGGCCACTGTCTCGTGCAGGGCGTCGGGGCGGGCAGTCTCAATGGTCCAGTCGTTCAAAAGGCTCCTTGGGGATGGGGCAGGTGGTCCTCTAGAATGCCCGGCATGCGAAGCGCGTACCTGACGGCCGCCCGCGCCCTGCAACTGGGCCGGGAAGGCGCCGTGGAAGGCGACCAGGCCCGCGCCCTGCGGCTGTACAGCGAGGCGCTGGACATCCTGACCGTGTTGCCGCCCGAACGCACGCGCGACGTGCTGCTGGCCCACACCCACCTCGCGTTCTACCAGACGCTGGAGCTGCTGGGGGGCAAAGATGGGCAGCGGCACCTGCAACTGGGCGTCAGCTACGCCCGCACCACCCGCGACCCCCTGGCCCGCGCCATTGCCGAGGAGTGCCTCAGCGGTCTGGAGCTGGCGCTGTAAACCCTGCCACAGAAAGGGGCGGAGGCCGAATCAACGCGGCCTCCGCCCCTCTGCAGACGCTTAGCCGGGCAGGCCCAGTTGCGCGGTGGTCTTGCCGGTCCTCTTGTCGTGGCGGCACTGCATGGGCAGCTGGCCCAGGGTGGTCACGCGCTCGCCACTGTGAACGGCGATGTTCACGGGCAGGGTCATGGTCCAGCCGCCTTCCTCGGCCAGCTGCGCGGCGCGCACGATTTCAGGAGACTCAGCGTTCAGATCCGCATGCAACTTGTCGCCCGGCTTCAGGGGACTCCCCTGCTGCACCAGGGTCTTTAACGGGATGGTCTGGCCCTGGGCACTGACCGTCAAGGCCTCGGTGTCTTCGAGCACTTCCTTGCAGGCCTCAATGAACTTGAACTTGCTGATGCCGCCGGCCTCGCGGTCGCTGTAAATGGGGTTGCGCTGTGAAACGAAGATGGTCACGAAACCCAGCAGCGCCACGGTGAGCGCAATAGCGACCCACAGCAGCGCGCGGCCAGCGCCGCCGTGACGGTTGGTGGAGGTAAGCTCGCTCATGTCACCCCCCAGCATAGCGTTCCCGCTCCAGCGCTGCCCGGGGGTGTCCAGCGCCGCGGCCCTCCAGCAGCGGCCCTATAACAGTGGCCCGGCCACCTGAACTCCACTGGCCCCCAACCGACGCAGCGCCTGGGCCACCGTTTCGCCGGTTCCCGGGTGCGGCAGGGCGGGGTTCAGGTCGCTGAGGGGGGCCAACACAAAGGGCCGCTCCCACGCGCGGGGGTGGGGCAACACCAGGCCCGGCCCCTCGCACTGCTGCTGCCCGTACAGAATCAGGTCCAGGTCCAGCAGCCGGGCTTCCCAGCGCTGGCGCCGCTCGCGCCCCGCCTGGGCCTCCAGGGCATGCAGGGCCGCCAGCAGCGCCGGGGCGTCCAGCCGCGTGCGCAACTGCACCGCGGCGTTCAGGTAGTCGGGCTGCCCGGGGGGGCCCCCCACCGGGGCCGTGCGGTACAGCCGCGACACCCCGGTCACCTCGCCCAGCGCGCGCAGGTGCCCAGCGGCCCAGGCCAGCGTGGCGGCCGGGTTCCCCAGGTTGGCCCCCAGGGCAATAAAGGCGTCGGTCAGGGGCGCAGCTGGCCCACCCTGCACTGGCGCCCCGGCCTGGCTCATAGCTCGGCCCGGCGGAGGGTCAACTCGGCGAACACGTCGCGGAACACGCCGGGCAGCGGGGCAAACGGTTTGTGCACCCGCACGGTCACGTGGGTCAGGCGCGGCTGCTCGCGCAGCACCCGGCGCGCGATCTGGTCGGCCAGCACCTCAATCAGCAGGCGGCGCGTGCCGGTGATCTCGGCGGCAATGGCGGCATAAACCTCGGCGTAGTTCACGGCCGCGTCCAGGTCATCGGCCAGCCCGGCAAAGGGGTAATACAGCTCGGCGTCCACCACGAACCGGGCCCCCAGGGCCGCCTCGGTGTCGTAGACCCCGTGGCGCGCGTGAAATTCCAGGCCCTGCAGCACCACGCGGCTGGAGGAAGGGGAAGACGGGGCAGCGTTCATCAGCGCCGAGTGTAAAGCAGCAGGCACCGGGTTCAGGGCTTATACGGTTTCCGAAACATTCCGTCAGGCGTAACGGCATGTTTTCGACCGGAGGGACGTGCAGAGCTGCGCAGCAGAGAAGGAAAAAAGACGGATTTCCGGGAGCTGGACCTGGAAGGCGCCGCAGGAGAGGAACAGCCAGTCCTTTCCTAGATGTCCCAGAAATGAACGCCAGTCCGTATTAAGCGCCTCGCCCCGCCCATGCCAACGTTTCAAAAAAGCGCAGAGACGTTTCCATTCTCGGGACCAGGCACTTTTTTCGCTTCTCGCTCTGCGACACGCAGCTGTTGCAGCCCGCTCCCTTGACCGACAGATCAACAGCGGGCGACTGAGGGCTCCTCTCCCCCATCCAGCAGCGCCGCCTGCACCCGCAGGGCCTGCACATGCGCCGCTGCCGCGTGGGCCCGCACCACCGCCGCGCCCGCCTGCGCCGCGTGCAGGTGCAGGGCCAGCGACCCGGGGTCGCGCCCAGCAGCCTCGGGCACCCCGGCCAGCCAGTCGATCAGCCGCTTGCGACTGGCGCCCACCAGCACGGGATGACCCAAGGCCACCAGCTCTGGCAGGCCCCGCAGCAGCGCGAGGTTGTGCGCCAGGGTCTTACCGAACCCCAGTCCGGGGTCCAGCAGCACGTCCGGCACGCCCGCCGCCTGCGCCGCCGCCGCCTGCCCGGCCAGAAAGGCGTGCACCTCGGCCACCACGTGTCCGTACTGCGGTGAACGCTGCATGGTGCGCGGCTCACCCTGCATGTGCATGATGCAGGCCGGCGCGCCCGCCTGGGCACACACCGCTCGCATGTCGGGGTCACGCAGGCCACCCACGTCGTTGACCAGATGGGCGCCCGCCTCCAGCGCCGCCTGGGCCACCTCCGGCTTCATGGTGTCCACGCTCAGCAGCACACCCGCATCGCGCAACGCGCGCAGCACCGGCCGCACCCGGTCAATCTCCTCGGCGGCAGGGACAGGGGCGGCGCCAGGGCGGGTGCTCTCGCCACCCACGTCTATCATCAGTACCCCGGCGCGGCGCATGGCCTGCGCCGCGTCCAGGGCCGCCTGCAGCGCCATGTGCCGCCCTCCATCGCTGAAACTGTCCGGCGTGACATTCAGGATGCCCATCACGGCGGTGCCGGCCCAGCGCACCTGCCACCCGCGCGAGGTGCGCGCCGCTCCTGGCACCGCTCGTCCAAAGGTCAGGGCAAAGGGCGCAGGGCTCAGGAACTGCTCCCCTCGCCCCGGGTGGGCAGTAAGAAACTCACCATTACCCGGTGGCGCTCCGGAAAGGCGTCCACCTGGGCGGGCATCCGGCGCCCAGAGCGGAAAGGCACGTAACTGTCCTGGGCGATGGGCAGCCGGGTGTCGTGCGCCACGGCCACTGGATGCTGGTCCGGAATGGGGGTGCCAGGGCGCAGGCTGTATTTCACGCCAGGGGCTCCGCTGCTCACCCGCACGGTCAGCGCCTTGCCGGGGGCGTCAGGGTCATCGGCTTCATCGGCACTCAGGCGGGCCACCGCGCACACCGCGTACAGCACCGGCGCCGAGGTGTGCTCGGCCAGGGTGTACAGGGCGGTGCTGGCACTGATATCGGCGCGGCGCGACAGTTCGGCCAGTGCGCGCCCGGTGGGGCCAAAGCGGGTCAGAACTTCGTCGAGCAGGGCCTGCGGAATCAGCAGGGCGGCGGCCCCCACATTGCACAGGGTCTCGATCACCTGTTCCAGCCGCTCACCTTCAAAGGCGTCGTGCAGGTCACTCAGCAGGTCGTCGTCACCCAGCAGCAGGGCGTGGCTGATCTCGTGGGCCAGGGTGAAGCGCTGGCGCTCGGGGCGTACACGGCTGTTGATCAGAATGACCCGGTGCTCGGGATCGTAGGCGCCGTCGCGCTCGCCCATCGGCAGGAAGGTCAGCTGCACGTCGCCCAGGCCGTGCATCAGGCTGTGGGTATCCAGGCCCGGCAGCCCCGCCGCGTAGTCGGCCGCCAGCGTTTTCATGCGCGTCCGGGCGGCGGCCATCAGGTCAGGCGCCATCAGGGGCTGCGGGTGCGCGTCGCTCACAGTGCGCAGCTTACCGTGTTCACTGCTGGGCCGCGCCCCCCAATGGCGGCTGCACAGACCGAGCGCCAAAGAAAAAGGCTAGCCCCACCCCGGATGGGTGAGGCCAGCTGCCCGGCGGGTGATGCCCTCAGCTGTGGGCTTTCAGGGTTTCCACCAGCGCCACGTACTCACGCTGGGCGTCGTCCTGACTCATGCCTTTCAGGCCGGCCCAGGCGTCGTACTTGGCGCCCCCCACGAAGTCGAACCCGCCAGGACGCGCGCCTGTCACGTCCCCCTGGCTGCCCTGCTTGTACAGCGCGTACAACTTCAGAAGCACGTCGTTGCCGGGCTTGCGGCTGAGGGTCTGCACGTCCTGCTGGGCCTGTTCAAATGCCGTCATGTTCAAGAGTGTACCCGGTTCAAGCTTTCGACCTGGGTAGACAGAAGGGCCAGGAAT